>CAILAO010000211.1 GCA_903832105.1 uncultured Pseudomonadota bacterium
CCGTATCAAAACAAACCGCTCGATCATAACGAAACACAGCTACCGCTCCCTAACGATTGCTTCAACAAAGGATTTCTTAAAGTCTCGGAATATAAAGACTTAGCTTCCTGGGATGACATTGTAGATGCTCTTAATCACGATATTCCCGTGATCGGCGCATTCCGTTTATCTGAAAACTTTTATAAGACGCAAGGTGTTGTGACTTTAAAAGAAGCGGAAGCTGAAAAACAGCAGCCAACGGATTTGCACGCAAAAGCGCACGCCATCCTTATCGTCGGATATATAAAAATTCCAGACAATCTCAGCAAAAAAGAGGGCGAGTCGTGCCTGATCGCTGTCAATAGCTGGGGAGTTGGATGGGGTAAGGGCGGATACAGTTGCCTCACACGAAGCTGGTTCAACGCTTTTAAAATCCCCGTGTCTTTTGTTGGCGTCATGTCTGCTGACATATAAGTCTTGAGAGAGGAGACTCCCGCCATGCGACGAACTGCCGGAATATTGTTCTTTATTATTGCCTTGTCATCAGTTTTAATTGCGCCGACGCTTTTCGCCGACGACAAGCGTATCGCTGTCCTTGAATTTCAAAATAAAGCCAATATGAAACAAGATGACATATCCTATCTAGCCGAGCTTTTTAGGGGGATCGCGGTACCTTTGAGATCCAAGGGATATATCATCATGACTAAAGAAAACATGATCTCTCTTCTTCCTCCAAGCAAAAAGCTTGAGCAGTGCGTTGGTGAATGTGAAGTGGAAACCGGGAGAAACCTGGGGGCTCATTATATTGTCGCTGGAGCTGTGTATAAAATCGATGAAGGTTATCGGCTCATGGTGAAGCTTTATGAAACCAAAGGAGGATCTCTAATAGGTACGTCAAGTTACTCAGGACAAGGAGTTGGTGAGTTAGAGAAAAAAGTTAAAGAAGACACCGCAAACAACATCTTTAAATCATTGCGCCTGCAAGGTTCTATTGTTTCTGACCGAACATTTGGAAAAGACTCTCAAGAGACCTGGGATCCTGGGCTTGAAGAAGCCACTGTGGTTGAGTTTTCCTCTACACCACAGAATGCACAGGTTATTATCGACAATATCCCTAAGTGCAATACGCCTTGCAGTGCGGAGCTTACCATAGGTAGACATTCATTAGTGATGACCATCGCTCGATATTTACCTCTGCAAGATGACATTGCTGTTAAAAAGGGTATGGCTAAGATCGATAGGAAACTTGAAGAGAATTTTGGTCATGTCAACGTGACAAGCAAACCTGAAGGGCTCGACATCCATCTCGACCAAAAACCTATTGGAAAATCACCGCTCAAGGCTGATGTTGACCCGGGGAAACACACCGTCACAATAAAAAGCGATCAATATTACGAAAAAGGTATGGAGTTTACGTTAAAAAGGGGCGAAGAAAAGTCGATCGTATTAGAGCCAGTGGCCAAAATCGGAGCTTTGGACATCAGGGCCTTTGACGACAGGGGGAGCGCGCTCAAAGCCGAAGTAGTCATTGACGGCAAATCCGCGGGAGAGACGCCTCTAGTGCTCAAAAATTTTTTGATTGGCCAACACTCGATCGTGATCAAAAAGGATGGTTTTGGCGAGAACAAGCAAGATGTCAAAATTGAAGAGAAGAAAGTCACTAAGCATGAGGTTAAACTTGCAAAAGGGAGTCAGAGTGAGAGCGTTCCTGCTTCTGATATGCCCACTCAGGTTTCGAACTGCCCGGCAGGCTTCGTGAGGACAGGCGGCTCTGGCAAGACGAAAGCGTTTTGTATCGAGACAAAACAACGGCCGGAAACCACCTACATAGAAGCATGGACCATCTGTGAGCGTTTATCGTTTACCAAAGGCCGCGCCTCTTTGTGTGATGAAGCAGATTGGAAGGCTGCCTGTAACGCAGACAAATCTCTCGGAATGACCGGCCATTGGGAGTGGGTGGCTGAGTTCAACCCCTATAGGGATGTGTTTGTTGCGGGCTATCCGGGGTGCTCTGATCTCACCAACGTCTTCCCCGGCAACTTTACTTTTGTGTTTCGTTGTTGCGTCCGCTAGAATGGTTTTGAATTCCGACGCGAGCAGCGCCAAGAATTTTTGGCTCAGTTGCCGATATCAATGCGCCCTGTATTTGACTGGGGTAAAGGCGGATACGATTGCCTCACACAAAGCGTTCAACGTTTTTAAAACCTTTGTCCTGTTTGTAGGAGCAACATCTGCTAGCATATAAATCTTGAGAGAGGAGATTGTCAGGCAACATATAAATAAGCGCTTCTTCACACACCAATTGTATTACGGAAAAAAATCTGCAACCTTAATCCCAAATCCACTAGCCAATTTCTGCAATGTCTTGAATTGTGGTCTGTGATTTCCGGCTTCTAATCTGGATATTTGCCGCCTATCTATACCAGTCAGATCCGCAACTTCTTGTTGCGTTTTTAAGCCTAGTTTTTCTTTAAGTTCTATGTACTTTTTTAAGAAAGTGTCTTTGTTTTGATTGTATAGTTCTGACCCTTTTTTCCCTTCATCGGAATCTAAAAACTCTTCTTCGTATTGCTCGATTTCTAATGAATCATCAGATAAAGATGACTTACTTTCCTTCATGTCATTTATAGCTTCAATGACTTCGCTTACCGTATATGCCACGTTTTCAATTTCTTCTAATACCTCTGGAGTTTCCTTTTCCTTTGATAAACTCACCAGTTTTTGCATCAATTTTGCGATGTTTGTATGATGTACCTGTAAATCCTCATAGTATTGCTTTGCTTCTTCGCACATCGATGCTGATTTAGTAGCTTGAGCTTTTACCCATTCTAATTTTTGCTCGACCGTCATAGCTTCTAAGGGTACTTCTTTTATTTGCGTGTTGTTATTCATGCTTTTCCCCCTTTGAGAGTAACTTTAACTTTTGCTTCTTTTCTTCTAGTTTTTGCTGTTTCTTATATTCCATTATTTCTCTTTTTAACCTTCGCACTGCCGTTTCGATCCCTATTTTGTCCACATCTAAAATCTGGTTATTCTTTTTAGAAAAAACTCGAATGACCCACATAATTCGACGATCATCATCTTTAAAAACAATTATCCTTATCCACTTTCTTTCTCTTTGGTATTTAAATTCAATCGCTCCAAAAGCTTCCTCGTAATCATACTCACTGCTATTTTGATCCCAGTATTTCAGTTCTTTCATCTCAACAATAAGCTCATATTTGACTTCAGGAGAAAGCTTTAGCTGCTTACCTTGCCTACGAGCAGCTTTTGTGACTTTCACCGAATAATTGATCAAAAATTTATTTTCCTCTGGCACATACTCTCCTTTGCTATATAATGCCACAAAAAGCTACCGAATGCTACTTATAGCGTTCTTATCGGAAGATCAAGAAAAAACCTTAGTCAATCTTTTAATTGGTTGAATATATTAAATAAATTACTCAAGCGGGCAACGTCCATACAAAAAGCTCGTAAGATCGCTCTGTATGCTTCGCCAGAAGGACACTCTTAGTGATCAAAATCATTTTATTTGAAAATAAATTTTTCCAGTAACTGCTTATAAATATTGATGGTCTTCAAAAAGCATTGCAAAACCCCTAAAGTTTTTTGCCGGACTACCGAATCTCTTGAATGTGGGTAGGAAACGCGCTGTTTCTTAATGTTCTCGCCAAATCTCAAAAATAGCGTTTGTTTCTATCCATGTGAGCGGGGTCAAGTTTTTTGGCGGGAAAGTCGTGGGGATTGAGTCGGATGGTACGGACATTGGGTCACCATCGATAGGACGAAGCTCTACGAGATCGACGCAAAGTAGGTGACGGATCGTAAGTCCGTTCGTTTCTTTAACCACTCGAAGGGAGGTACGTGTATGTTGTGGATAGTATTGGGCGGCGTTTTGTTTCTAATCTGCTGGGGAGCATGGATCGGGGCGAAACATCGGGCTGAGGCGATTCGAAAAGCACATGCAAATTACGAGAACGCCTTGAATTATCTTTCCTTGCACCCCGCGGATCCACAGGCTCGTGTTGCCTGCCTGGAAACGGGGCGAATCCACTATAACTTCAAGATTCCAGACACCGAGACGGTGAATGGCCGTGGCGTTGTCGTGCAAACGATAAACAACTCGGCGAACAGGGAAGCCCGGATTCAATCGGACATTGAAGCTCGCGTAGGCCATCTCAAGGTTGCCGCTTGATCGTCATGCCGTTGCGTTTTAAGCTACGCGCTACGAGGCTTAAAACGCAACGATACCCCCCTCGGATCGGAGCAAAGGATAAATAACATGTGGTTAATGTGGCATCGAGTACCGTATTTTTCGTCTATCGGTGTTGCAAAATTCGACGCTTTTTTCTGATTCCCCGTTCTAATCTTAAAAGCCTAGTTGCCCATTACGAATTTTCAGAACGGTAGCCGAAAATGTCATAACGAGCAGCAGCTTAACGCCGTTTGTGGGGCAGGAGGTCTGTCCCTTCTATTGAGGTGTTCAAGGCAAAACCATTCGTCGTATAAGTATTGCCCCAACCAGCGGTCAAATTAAGATTGAAGATAGCACTGCCCACGGGCGCGGATGGAGAGATAGTAAGTTTGAGATAGCCATAGTAACTGTCATCACAACGACCCGAGCTAGTGGGGAC
>CAILAO010000212.1 GCA_903832105.1 uncultured Pseudomonadota bacterium
AAAGAAAGATGGCAAAAAGAAAACCGTGGTAAACCCAAACTCATGCATTGTATTCTGTAGAGGTTGCGAAGACATCTGCCCTGTCGGCGCCATTACACATCCATCCGAAGAGAAAACGCAAGAGTTAATTGACAAGCTGAAATCAAATAGTGTCGAAATTTAGGAGATATTTAATTGGGTAAAACTAAAGTGGTTTTTCTATGTACAGGAAACTCAGCCCGAAGTCAAATGGCAGAAGCGTTCCTGAGAAAATACGCTGGAGAATACTTTGAAGTCTACAGTGCAGGCTTTGATCCCCAACCTATTAACCCGTTAACTGTGACGGTGATGAACGAAGTCGGTCTGGACCTTAGCTCGCACGCTTCAAAAGACCTAAAGCAGTTTCTCGGAAAGATACACTTCGGAATAGTTATAACAGTCTGTTCTAATGCTGAAGAAAAATGCCCCACCCTGCCAGGAATATCAACTCGAATGCATTGGCCCTTTGAGGATCCAGCAAAATTCCAAGGGACGCAGGAAGAGAAACTGGCAAAATTTCGAGAAGTTAGAGACCAGATTAACGCAAAAATAATAGACTGGCTTGAAGAAAAGAACATTTCTCTAAACGATCCAAGATAAACTCTCAGAGTAAAGGAAGTTGAGGCAGATTAGGTATTGTTTAAAAAATGGCATGGAATTCCGCGAAGCGAAATATTTTGGTACCCAACCATAGACTATGAGAAATGCACTAGCTGCGGCAAATGTGTGAATTATTGCACCTTAGGGACGTATGAGATACGAGAAAATGAAGGAAAGAAAAAAACCGTTGTTAGCAACCCAGACAACTGCGTGGTACTATGCTCAGGTTGTGACTCAATATGCCCGGCTGGCGCAATTAAACATCCATCTAAAAAGCAAACTCAAGAGTTAATCAGAGAACTAAGAAAGACCTATCCGTTGCAACGAGAATAATCATGGGTTGATGTGAATGAAAAAAGTCCTCTTTGTATGCGTTGAAAATGCTGGCAGGAGCCAAATGGCAGAGGCATTTGCTAAAAAGTACGGAGAAAACAAATTCATAGCTTCTAGTGCTGGTAACAAGCCTGCTGGCGAAGTTAATCCTCTTGTTGTGGAAGCTATGAAAGAAAAAGGCATTGATATCTCCAATAACAAGCCAAAATTAATCTCTTTTCAGATGGCTAACGAATCAGATCTAATTGTTACAATGGGCTGTAACGATCAGGGGATTTGTCCTGGACCCTTCTTCAAACCAACAATCGAGTGGAAGCTCGAAGACCCTAAAGGAAAGCCTATAGAAAAAGTCCGAGAAATCAGAGACGAAATAGAACGCCAAGTTCAAGAACTAGTAAAACAGAGCTAAAAGGAATAAAGTCATCATGAAATTATACGTTGGATTAAAAGAAAACGCTAAACCCCTAATTTTCGAGAGCGAAAAAGAACCTAACAAGGAAACGCACCCTCAATACGATATTATCTATGGACCATTTAAAAACAGAGAAGATGCAGAAAAATACCTTAAGGCCATGGATTGCGGAGTTGCCTGCGGCGAAGGTTAACTCTTCTGACTCTATTCAGGTGGATCAAATGAGTGACGATCATATTAGAATTAGAGATTGGGAAGAATTCAAACGAAT
>CAILAO010000213.1 GCA_903832105.1 uncultured Pseudomonadota bacterium
AAGAGATCACGTTGAAGTCTCAAGTTTCAAGTCTATGTCTATGAGGACGTATACGTTAACCCAGAGCCTTTCAGTACAGCCCCTAGCCTCAGGAATATCCCGCGCTGACATCCGTGTCGCCGGGATTTCTTCTATGATCTGGTCATAATAGGAGCGCGCATCAAGATCGTCACTTTCAACACTGACCTTACTCAGCGGGAATCGGACCTAAATGAGTCACATACCAGTTTTTACCCCAATTAATCATCGAGACAACTTTGATTGTTATCTTTTCCGTTCCCGCTTTGACAAAAATGCTATTACGGCTACAGGACCAATAAGCAATTTTGTTGTATTCAGTCCCGATAGGTTTCCACCTACAGGATCCCGGTGTAAAGCGATCGAATTCAATCTTAACATCTTCTTTTAGTCGACTATGCTCGCGATGAATATCTGCAATAAACCAGCCAACAAGTTTTGTATGATAGTCTCGTGGACGCTTAATATCTTTAAGGATGTCAAAAGGCTCAGGGGGGAAAAAAAGATCACGAACACTTTCGGGATTGTCGCTGGCAATAGCTTCTAAAAGCCTCTTTGCCAGACCTTCCGATGCTTCCGCGATCTTCATTGTTGGGAGCGTTCCCTTGACCAAATTTTCCGCTGGGATGTCTATTCCGATCTCTTTTTTTGGAGTTTTTTGTGGATTGATATTTTCGGCATCTGCCGCAAATACAAAAACGGGAACACACAAGAGTAGTCCGAAAAACGCAAATAAACCTTCTACCCACCGATTTGTCACGATCCAACCACCTTTGCCAATGGAAGCTTGATGACAAACGTCGTCCCTTCGCCTTCGGTACTATCACATACAATGTGCCCATCATGCGCTAGAACGATGTCTCGACAAATAGACATCCCAAGCCCAAGTTCCCTTTTGCTCTGACTTTGTTGTAAAGAAAGGCTCAAAGAGATGCTCTTGGACAGACTTTAACATCCCCCCAGCATTATCCTGATAAAAAATACTCACGGTATCATCATCCGTCGAGAGTGTAACTTTAATTGTTCTGTCCCGTTCCATGGAAATATCTTGAAAGGCATCAATACTGTTTCCGATTAAATTTTCGAAGACACTTTCGATTTGAAACTTGTCTCCTTCAATAAAAACATCTCGAGTCTCAGTTGTAAACTTCCACAAAATTTTGTTTTTCATAAGATAAAATTTCTGGAGGTTTAGCAGATCTTCAATTGCATTCTTCAAAGAAAATCGCTCGACTTTTTTATCAGTGTGGCCCGCTCGTACCGAGGCCTGAAGATTGCGTACAACCGCCGTCATTTTTTCATTAGCCTTCTCTAAATTGCTAATTGATGGTTCCAATGCCATCGGAATTGAACCGATTTCTCTGATTAAATCAAGGCCCAGAGTAAAGACATGGAGAGGATTTTTTAACTCATGGATGATACAAGAAACCATCCCCCCAATTGTAGACAATCTCGCCGCATGAACCAGCTCTGCCCGCGTTTCATATAACTTAGTGTTGATGGCTTCAAGTTCGGAAATTAACTGAGAAGCATGGTCGTTGGTTATTTTAAACTGCTCTTCCATCTCACTAATAAGATCAATGAGCTCATCTTGCGTTAAATGGAGTAGTTCATCTCTCTTCACGGGAAGATCCTCCCAAGAAACCTTACCTTCTCATGGTTACTTTTTCCCGTTTCCGTTTCCGTTCCCGTTCCCGTTCCCATTGTCACCTTCTTCTCCATTTCCGTTCCCGTTCCCGTTCCCATTGTCACCTT
>CAILAO010000214.1 GCA_903832105.1 uncultured Pseudomonadota bacterium
CTTCAAAATAATTTCTTTTCCGCAGCATCAAAAGACCCCCCCCTCTAAAATGGATGAACTCTCAATTAAGTAATAAATCCCAAGATATTGGCTATGGGCGTGTACTCAATTAGCCTGAAACCCTTCTAGATCGTAGACTTAGTCTTTGCCGTCAATTAGCTGAAGATCTCGGCGAAAAAGCCAAGGTTTCAGAGAAAAGATCACGTTTATGCCTCAAGAGTAAGCAGAAGTCGATGTCTACGATTTTAAATTGAGTACACACCCATATCTTAGTGGATTATGGATAAGGAGTAAACGGAAAGAGTTTCATTTTTAGGTTACATATTAATCTACTGGTTTCTATACACAATCGTCACAGCAGTACCATCCACCCAGATTTTTGAATTGACCGAGGGCTCGTCTAGTACAGGAGCGCCGTTTCTCATCGCGACTTTCCACTCTCCGTCAGGAAGATAATAATCAATGGGGGCTCCCGAATTATAGATCACAATGAGTTCTTCCTTGGTCTTGGGAGTTGATCTAATATTAATAGCCATAAGCCCTTTACCCTGGTCAAAGGAAGCTACGCTCACATTATCTCGGATTTCCTTAGACGTATTTAGCCTCAGTCCTGGATGCGCTCGGCGGACTGCAATCGCATGTCTATAGAAATCAAATACATCGATATAACTTCTCTTCCATTTCCAATCAAGGCCATTGATCGAATCAGGAGATCGGAAGCTATTGTTTGATCCGCCTTTTGTTCTCAGAATTTCTTCGCCGCCATGAATCATGGGAATACCCTGAGATGTCAAAACAATCGCATTGCTTAGCATGTCGATTCTTTTCCTATAATCCACTCCTGCGCCACTATTCCTGCCCCAAAGATCGACCTTATCCCATAGTGTGAGGTTGTCGTGAGCAGAGGCATAGTTGATGGTTTGCTCAGGGTCATTTGCGAAGATTGAATTAATTTCATCAATCTGATCGTTGGAATTAATACGACTACCCATGACGCCATTTATGACGATTCCCATGGGAGTTATGTTATTGAAAGCGTATCCCGGATTGCCCTCATTATTTCCACCTTTAATAGCCTCGCGAAATCGATGATTGAAGGCGCCAAAGTGTGCGTCGCGCATTTTGGAGAGCGTTGCTAGTCGAATATGATTCGCTGCGTAGGGGTCGTTTGCCCCAGTCCACGGCTCTCCATAGAGAAGGAGGTTTCTAGAAATATCGGGTTGGCTATTTAAATATCTACTCCATTCAGCTACGACTTCGTAATCAAATACACCGGCCAAGTCGAATCGAAATCCATCGATGTGATATTCTTTGGCCCAATACTCCAAGGAATCGCGGATCATTCTGCTTACCATAGGACGCCTTGTATCGAGGGCGTTTCCGGTGCCGGTGATATCAAGAATGGTATCATCTTGTTTTACAAAATATTGAGTTGTGATTTGGGATAAGTATCTTTCACCCTCATCTTGCTCTTGCCAGCCGCGAGTCCAAGTGTGGTTATAGACGACATCCATAACGACTCTAATTCCAGCGCGGTGAAGTTCATTGATCATCGTTTTGAGTTCGCGAATCCTTTCAACGTAGCGCGTTGGTCCGGCAATGGCATACATTTCTTCTGGGGTATTATAATTTTCCGGATCGTAGCCCCAATTGTAACAACCATTCCTGTACGACTGATCCTTAACGGAGCACGTGCCGAAGTCGAAAATGGGAAGAAGTTGTACGTGGGTGATGCCAAGTTCCTTAAGATGCTCAAGTCCCGTCTTGATCGTCGAATAGGGTTCGCCGTTTTCAATGAGTTTAGTCCCCTTCTCGACGAGACCTAAAAATTTCCCGCGATTTTTTTCGGAGACCCCTGAAGAAGGATTGGATGTGAAGTCTCGAACGCTGATCTCATAGATGATCGCGTCCTCTCTTTCTTTTAACTCAGGAGTCGAAACCCATCCATCGGAGGGATCTGTTTCAGGTAGGTTGATGACGATATTAAAATCAGTCCCTGGCGTGGCCATTACGGCGTAGGGATCCCGAACGATCTTGCCATTAACTATAAAATGATAAGGTTGAAGATGGTGATTCCCTGGAACCGTCACGGAGTAGACGTCCGTATAGCCATTGATTTTATCGCCTAGGTATCCCATCGGAATGGTTTTGCCGCCGAGCCAAAGGAAAACGTTGCCGTGATCAGGAGACCACATTGAGAATGTGGTTCCGTTCTCGTTAAATCTTGCGCCCAGTCGATTGACATTGGGGGATTCGGCCTTTGTATAGGTAAAACACTCTGATCTCGTTTGGTTGGACGAGTTTCTAGCGTAAAGACAAAGTCTGGCACTCTGTCCCACGGGAAGGTTCTCTCCGATTCTGATAGTATTTTTGCCCGCAGCGAAATCAATCCCGTTTGGTTCAGAAGCTGGAGTGCCGTTAGTCGTATACTTTCTTGCGACGATAGCGTCGCCATTTGCTCCGAATTCAATGGTGGCAGCACTATCCCAGAACGGTCCTCCGGAAGAAGAGGCCCAGACCTTGAATTCGTTCGCGCGGGTGAACTCACAGTCTTCTTCTGATTTCCAATTGCCGGTGATGACCTGTTCATTTTGATCGTTAAGGATAGGTGCTGTGGATGGGAAAAGGCAGCCGCCTTTTCGGAGAAACATCTTTGTTTTTTCTCCCTGACCATTACTAAAAATAATTCTTGTGGGTTGTTTTACTAGATTGTAGCCGCTAAATACAGGGCTGTCGTATCTTGGCATGTCAAACGTAAACCATCTTTCGGCATCTTTAACCTGTCTCATGGCAGGACCAGGCCAGGTGCCAAAACCTGATGAATGAACTGGGTTCCAAGCATTACCAAGCTCATCAACTCCGCTCGGGTCCGCGTAGCCGTCCAGATACCAGAACCAAATATGAGCTCGGGACCAGTTTGAAGGAGCCCTGAAGAAAACAGTTCTTGGCTTGGAAATGCTTTTAACCTTAACTTCAGTTTTTAAATTCAGATCTTCCGAGGTGGCGGAAATTTGAGATTCACCTTCTTTAAGTGCTGTGATTAAGCCATCAGATTCAATTTTGATGTTTGTATTATCCGAAGACCACTTGATGTTTCCTCGATAGGCTTCATGGATCCCGTCTTGGTAAATAGCAATGACTCGGAGCAGCTTTGCAGTGTCAAGGTCGACTTCAAATGTTCCGGCAGTATCAGGTGAATTAGAGACGTTGTAAGTTTCAAGATCGAGACGAATGATCGGATTGGAAGTATCCGATAAAAACGATTGAAGATGGTCACCTCTTCCGCAAGAAACGATAGAAAGCGTCACTAGACCAATAGCTATGATGGGTTTTCGCAAAATATTCATGAAAAACTCGACACCCTTTTTCATAAGCAAACATTCATGGAAAGAAACGACACCGTGCACAGTGTAACCCATATCTGGCTGGCCAGTCAACGATTTGATGGTGTTGCTAACGAACCGAGAATTTGAGGGAAATCATCACATCAAAAAAAGTGCAAAAAATTGCGCCACAAGAATTCTTAATAGCATAACAAGGGGATAGACTGTCGCGTAGAACATAGATGGGCCATCATGACCGAGCATCGAATTGGCAAAGGCCAACGAGGGCGGATTGGTCATGCTGCCGGCGAGAAGTCCGAACAGTTTGGGCGCAGGCAATTTTCGAACTTTATAGGCGTAAAAACCGACCAAAAGTATCGGAACGAGTGTTACAAAAATCCCGCAAAACATCCAAAAAAGTCCGTTTCCGTTGACCAGGGTCGCGACAAATTGGCCGCCTGAGTGAATTCCTACGGTTGCTAAAAAAAGCACAATGCCAAGTTCTCTCAGCATGAAATTAGCGCTGAGAGGCATGTATCCAAAGCGATACCCCTTGTTGCTGAGATAACCAAACATAATGGCGATTAATAGTGGTCCTCCAGCGATACCTAGCCTCAGTGATGATGGAACTCCAGGGAACGTGAAGGGTATACTGCCGACGATGACGCCTAGCGTTATTCCAACAAATACCGAAATTAGATGAGGGCGCATAAGCTCCTTCATCGAGTCACCAAGTCTCTTTGCGACCCGATCGAGAGCTTTCGTCGTGCCCACGACGCGGATTTCGTCACCAAGCTGAATCCGGCAGTCAGCATTGGCCATGAATTGAATCTCGGATCTAGTGATCCTTGTTATAACAACTCCAAATTCTTTTTGCAGCCCGAGGTGTCCGATGGTCTTACCGGCATATTCGCTTTTGGTTGCGACGATGGTTCTGGTCGTTACGTTGCTCGGTAAAGCGGGAAGATCAATCTTACTGATTTTTCCAATGACTAACCTAAGCCGTTCAAGATCCTCTTTCGGACCTACGGCGTGAATGATGTCCCCCACATAAACTAGTGTATCAGGCCCGGGCACAATGCTTGTTTCTTTATGCAAAATACGAGACACAGCAATCCGGCCTGTCTCAAGTTCGGGGACATTTTTAAGGGAAATTCCATCGAGATTAGCATTGGTGATTTCTAGATTTACAGTGGTAAGCTGTCCATTTTCGGTTTTCCCGTCTTCTATGTTGTCCGGCACTATTAAGCGGTTGGCTTTGGAAAAGCGCCAGGTGAATCCAAGAATCGTAACTATAAGCCCCAAGACAGCGCCCGGGTAGGTGACAGCGTAGCTAAGAGT
Source organism: uncultured Pseudomonadota bacterium (assembly GCA_903832105.1). Lineage (GTDB taxonomy): Bacteria > Bdellovibrionota_B > Oligoflexia > Oligoflexales > CAILAO01 > CAILAO01. The sequence continues at coordinate 4,665 of CAILAO010000214.1, forward strand.
TGTGAGATTTAAAAGATCGGGGTTTTCTTTGATCGCGGAGAGTCCTCCAAGGGCTTCCTGAGCGGCAGCAAGACTTGGCGTATTTGTCGATGCGCCTGAAAAAATCCCAGATGCCACTGGAACCAAGACACCAAAAACCTTGACAAGGATAACGGCAATAAGGCCGCCCATCAAGACGATGGTTGCAGCCATAATGTTCAACTCTAAACCGTGTTTTTTTAACGATGAGAAAAACCCAGGTCCCACCTGAAGACCAACCGTATAAACGAAAAGGACCAAACCAAAATCTCTTACAAAAAACAGGACATTTTGATTTAATTTAAGGCCTATATGCCCTAAAAAAAGACCTGAAAAAAGCATTCCGGCAATGCCGATACTGGCACCTCGATATCTAATACGGCCGAGAGTAAGCCCCAATAATCCAGCAATACATAACACAAGAACGCTTTGTGCGGGAGAATCCGTATTCGCAAAGAGCTGTGTCAACCAATCCATGAATTTCTGCTTCTAAGGAGAAGTTTTAAAACGGCCAAAACTGATTATCGTACCAGACCTTCTCCGTTAATTCCTTCAATAGTCACACTTGCGGTAAGAAACTCCTATTTGCTTGCCATCAATCTCAAATTTTGCGGTATTTTCAGTGATTCCGCTGGTGCCGCACTTATAAAGGGCTTCGACAAATGCCGCCTTGATCCCGGATCCTTTTTCGGGACTCTCGCCAAACCTTGACCCCATGTTGTAGACCCACATGAAGTCGGGAGCGTCTTGTGTTCGATGATAGATGGTTTCATGACTTACCGGGTCAATATGATATTCTTTTTTACCGTGAAGTTTCCTTAACTCTTTAAAGAGCGATTCACCAGAGGCCGGCTTCAATTGATCGAAGTCCACTTCAGGGGTAGGATGCCATTCGCCGCCTACGACCATATCATGTGCATCTAACTCGACTGTATAATGCAATATCTTCGAGGCAAGCCTGTTATGAGACGGTTGATATGAGATGCGAGGGTTGTTTTCGACACCGAAGACAATTCCGGTATAAACATCGACAACGCTTACTGCATTTTGTGCTCGCACGGTGCGTAAAGGGTCGCTTCGATTGAGGCCATCAAGCGGCGTTTTTTCACCAATCTTGGATTCAAAGGCGTAAATCGGGTGGTTCCACACCTCGTCGTCCCTCGTGATATCCATAACGAAACCGTGAGACTCTCCTTTAGATTTTGCAGCTTCTGATACATAGCGCCCAAGAATTGAATGGAAAGCCCCAGCGTTCAAGTCGCGGCATGTTTTATAGTATTTAAAGGCGAGGGGTTGATTGCTCTGGGGAATCTTGCCGCCAAGTCCAACCCACATGTTGCCCCAGTCTTTTTGAGCTTCAGTTTTTTCCTCGGGAGAAACTGGCTTTGTACATTTGGCGTCAGCGCCGACGAGGCAACCGATATCGTCCCCCCGAACGCTGGAGGAAATAAGCTGATATTTTACATATTCACCATTCTCTTGCTTCCTGGTCGAGAAGATTTCAACATCGACGATCTCGTCGTTATTTTTACTTTGTGGTCCCATTGGATACCATCGGAGCGCTCGGAGCCAGTACTTTTCAGCC
>CAILAO010000215.1 GCA_903832105.1 uncultured Pseudomonadota bacterium
GTAGCATCGGCCGATACGCAAGAACAAAAGGCCGATTCTCTAGCAAATCCAGAGTCTACTGATCAAAAAATATCTGAAAAGGATGCTGTGGGACTTCCCTCATTTTGTTTGAGTAACGAAACAGAAAAGGAAAAATTCTGTCTAAAATGCACTCCACGCAAAATTCCCTTGGAGCTATGCGTCGTTGGTTCTCCTCAGTTTTCGTTTACAAAAAGCTGCAGATTTATTGAAGCTGAAGAACTCATTGCGTGCGATATCGGAGGGGGCGAAAAATATGAGTTGGCCCTTAAAAAGTTACCTCAGGAAGTATTGATGGAAGAGATCGTGACACTTTTGCCTACGATGCGTAAGAACATGATTTATCTTCTGAAGTCTCAAATTGCGCTTGAAGAGGAAAGAGAGGGTCTTGCAAGTCTTTTCCTTTTACCCTTTAGATTTCTTGCAGAAGCTTCTGATACAGGTGATCAGAAGGCATTCATCGAACAAGTTTTTCAGACTTCTGGTAAATATTTTCCATTTTCAAATATTGAAGCAGAGGTTCGAGCAAAAAATATCGCCTATGAGATTTTGAAAGATTTATCGCTAAAATTTCAAGCAGGCTCAATTAAGAGTAAGGATGAAATTTACATTTTGGCAAAAAATTTCGTCAGCGTTGTTTTCGCAGAAAACACAGTGATGATGGCAACTCTTTCTGCTTTTTCTGACGACGATCTTATGGCGTTAAAACCATTCGTTTTTGGTGAATTGAAATAGGTTCCTCGTTATTTAGCGACACCACACTGAAAAGGCGTTTATTTTAAGCAGGCCGAGTGAAGCTGCTTTGGGGTCGGGAAGTCGCTGAATTGGAAGCCGAAGCGGAAGAACCAAGTTGAAGTTTTGAGGGATTCTATAACTGCCGGGTCTTTTGTGATGGATTTGCACACGCCGATGCGGAGGTTGTCGACCGGGTTCATTGCAAGAGCGTCGAGTCTTTTTCTTAATTGCCCTGCATGCCAGCGATGAAAAAGTTCAAAATGAATGGGAGGCCCTTCCCCTGGGGAAACGGTGATGTCCGGAAAAGAGTATGATTGCCTTCCGATAAAAACAAATTCATCGGAAAGTTGAGCTTGGAGTGGAGAGTACTCCGTATTGAAAGCGCGGATGACATCGTGCCATTCTTCAGGAATATATCCTGATAGAGATTTGTAATGGCTTCTGATGCCGGAGTCCTGATCTAAAACTAGGATGAGTGGCTTTTTGTTCCATTCGATGGCAGCGCGAAGAATCCATTTTGGGAGCTGTAAAACATATGGGAAAAAATGAGCCATCTTTAAGCCATAGGTCTGTGCGTTTTGAAAGAGGCTTAGGGGTCCTGTTAGTATCAAGCGAAAGCCACCTTGAATCTTCTCCATTTCGGCGATCAGTTGGTGAAATTTCACGCACCTCAGCAGCGCTCTTTTAATGACAAGATCCGTTTCTTCAATATCAAGTGTTATTTCTTTTGCGTGGAGTAAGAGTCCTTGGACCTGCGCGGCATTATAACGATGGATCAAGGCTTCCGGATTGAGCGAATCAAAAATTTTCAGTTTTTTGTGTTCGGGCAGATCTGAATAGATCCTTTCTTGAAGCGACGAACGCGGGATCTTAATAAGTTCTTCTACGGTTTGTGAGTAGTCTGAAATCGATAGATCTTTTGTTATTGAGTTTCTTACTGCCTGTGCCGACATGATTGCGTCCCAACGGAAGGAACCAACCGAAGAGTCCTCCTCGTCAAACTCAGCGTGATCAAAAAGAAGTTTGACGAGGCCATTTTTAAAGTCGACATCCTTAAAATAGATCTCATCAGTACTTTTTTGAAGAGATTCCCACGTCTGCCCGATAGACGACTGAAAAATCTCAACGCACTTTCTCGATAACGCAAGGCGGTCTATATCTTGAGGGGGAACCAGCGTGGGGATAATACGGTCCCCCCTTCTCCTGAACTTAAGAAGATCCTTGGTTAGCACGGTATCTTATGTTTCCGAAAGCCACTTTTTAAACTCGTCAAATTTAAAGTCTCGACCGAGAAAGTCTCGCACGAGATCGGCCGCATCACGAGATCCACCTGGGACAAGAATTTTATCTCGATACTTCTTGGCAATCTCCGCATTAAGGAGATTTAAGTTGCCAGACGAGTCACGGAACGAACCTAGAAAGTCTTTAGCGATTACAAGTGACCACATATAAGTGTAATAAATAGCTGAATAACCATTGAGATGGCCAAAACTAGTGTGGAAATATGTTCCCTCAAGATAAGGATACATGCTGATTTTCGCTTTAAGTTGCTTCATGTATTCGGTTGTATCGAATGTTGAAGGATCTTGATTGTGGAAATTAAGCGAAATAGACGCGTAGTACATCTGTTGACGAACGTTCACGCCCGTCCCAAAACGTTCTGCGCGGCGCATTTTTTGAACGAGTTCCACCGGAATCGGTTCATTAGTTTTGTAATGACGTGCGAAGCTTTGAAGGACTTTTGCGTCCCAGGCCCATTCTTCAAGTAATTGAGAAGGAACTTCGACAAAATCCCACTCGGTTGCGACGCCAGAGAATCTTTTCCACTCTTGGTTCCCGCCCAAGATGTGGTGCAAAAGATGGCCAAATTCATGGAAAATCGTAGTGACGTCATCATGCTCCATAAGTCCGGGATCGTCACCTTTTGGCTCGGGAAAGTTGCAGACAATGGCCCCTTCGGGGAGTTGTTTCCCAAGGATGCCAGACTTTACCTCAAACTGCGCTGCGTGTTTATATTTCCCTTCGCGCGGATAGAGGTCAAGGTAAATGCGCCCGACTTTTTGATTCGTGGAGGTATTAATAACGTTATAGGCTTCCACGGAAGGATGCCACAATTCGGCATCAACCGCCTTCTCATATTTTAAACCGAAAATGGTCTGAGTCAGGTTTAGAATGCCTTCGCGGACGCGCTGTGCTGGAAGATATTGGCGAACTTCTTTGCTATCGACCTGGTACTTCGCAGACTTGACGCGTTCGGAGTAGTAGAACTTTTCCCACTCTCCAATGAATGTCGCATTAGGTTCGTCTTTTCGCTTCTCCTCAAGCAGTGTTTCGATTTCGGACTTGGCTCGGTCTCCAGCTTCAGCTGTAAGGTTTTCCACGAAGTTTTTTACAGCTTGGTCATTACGAATCATTTTGTCTTCGGTGATATAGTTTGCCCAGTTTGGATATCCTAAC
>CAILAO010000216.1 GCA_903832105.1 uncultured Pseudomonadota bacterium
AGGTAGTTTCTTCCAGTATCGGGAAGAATAACTACTATGACCTTGCCCTTGCTTTCTTGGCGACTAGCTACTTGCAAAGCGGCAAATACTGCTGAGCCCGATGAACCACCAGCAAATATCCCTTCTTCCTGAGCCATTTTTCTCGCCATCAAAAATGCTTCTTTATCAGTTACCGTTATGACCTCATCTAACAGTTTGAGGTTGAGCGTACTTGGCAAGAAGTCTTCTCCAATGCCCTCAACTTTGTATGAGTGAATGTCGCCTTTTGTCCCGTAAAACTCATGATGATACATTGAGCCTTCTGGATCAACACCTACTATCTTTATGTTGGGATTTTTCTCTTTTAGATATCTGCCAATGCCGCTGATTGTTCCGCCTGTCCCCATACTCGCGACTAAAATGTCTATTTTGCCTTGGGTTTGTTCCCAGATTTCAGGTCCAGTTGTTCGGTAATGAGCTTGGGGGTTTGATTTGTTGAAGTACTGGTTCGGCATAAACGAGTTTGGCGTTTCTTTTACGATTCTTTCAGCTACTTTGATATAGTTTGCTGGGTGGTCGGGGGGTACGTTGGTGGGTGTTATGATTACTTTGGCGCCGTAGGCTCTTAAGAGATCGATTTTTTCTTTGCTCATTTTGTCTGGTAGGGTGAAGACCATTTTGTAGCCTTTAGCTATGGCTGCCATTGCCAAGCCTAAGCCAGTGTTGCCTGATGTGGGTTCCACGATTGTGTATTCAGGTTTTATGAGACCCTGCGCTTCAGCTGTTTCAATCATTGAGATGCCGATGCGGTCTTTTATGCTGCCGCCTGGGTTTAGGAATTCAAGTTTAGCTAGAATTGTGCCTTGGAGGCCTTCTGCTAGTTTGTGCAGCTTGAGCATTGGGGTGTTGCCTATCAGATCCAGTATGTTCTCAGTGACTGTCATTGAAGATTTCAATTGTTTTATCTCTCCTGTTCTACGGCTTGTTCCCATGCTTGGATGAAAAGGAAAGAGAGCCTCTGTGTGAGACTCCCAAACATGTTGGTGTTGGTTGGTTTGCTTTTTTGTTGCATTTCTATCACTTTATAACAACGTTATAAGCAACATATAACAGTGTTATATTTAAACTTTCTTTCGCGACTCAATAAACTCCCAAAGGCAGAGAAACCGAAAAAGCGCTCCCTAAGTGCCCTCAAGAACCGATTAGCGGGAATGAACGATAATCTTATATTTACGCTATAACGTTGTTATATCCAAAATGAGGGAACCAAAACCATGAATCTTCCAATTTTTGACATAATCCTTCGCATCATTCTAATAATCGCTACCGGTATCCTGTTCACAATCGTCTTTGCAGCCTACCTGCGCCTCAAAAACCGAAAATTACTCTTCCTATCCACAGGCTTCGGAATCTTCTTTGTACATGCACTCATCTATATCCCAGAACTTTTCGGTTCAACCTACCAAATCGACGAGAACACGCATTTGATAATCCATTTGGTAGCGTTACTTTTCATTCTATTGAGCACGTTGAAGG
>CAILAO010000217.1 GCA_903832105.1 uncultured Pseudomonadota bacterium
ACAAGTAGTTCACTTATTGATTTTCTCCCCTTATATCCGCTCTGATTGCAGTTCTGACAACCTTTTCCATAATAGAATTTTCTATCCCCCACTTCTTCACGCGTCAGCTGAAGCATTGTCAGATCATCGTCGGTAGGTACGAACCCTGTCTTGCAATTGGTACAGGTTTTTCTTATAAGCCGTTGACCCAAAACTCCTATGAGCGATGAGGTAATCAGGAAGGGTTCAACCCCCATGTCTATGAGTCGCGTTACTGCTCCTGACGCGTCATTAGTATGAAGCGTGCTAAACACAAAGTGCCCAGTCAGTGATGCTTGGATAGCCATCTGAGCGGTATCAAGATCTCGGATTTCACCAATCATTATTATATCCGGATCCTGACGGAGGAATGCGCGGAGTGCCCGACCAAAAGTCATTCCTATGGAATCATGGATCGGTAGCTGGATAACACCTTCAAGGTCATATTCAACCGGATCTTCAGCTGTCAGTAGTTTATCTTCCGGACTATTTACCTCTTTAACTGCGGAATAGAGTGTTGTTGTTTTCCCACAACCGGTTGGGCCGGTGACAACAAATATCCCATTAGGCATGTGAATGATATTACGCATTTGCCTAAGCACGTCCTCACTTATTCCTAGGACATCCAGATCGAGATTGACGACAGACCTGTCGAGGACACGAAGAACCACCGATTCCCCATGTGAAGTAGGAAGACTTGAAACGCGAAGATCAACTGGGCGTCCCCCAATTTTTAACTGAATACGTCCGTCCTGAGGGCGTCTGCGTTCGGAAATATTCAGACCACTCATGATCTTCACGCGACTTATAACTGGAACTGCAAGATTTTTAGGTGGAGGTGCCATTTCATAGAGGGCGCCGTCCACACGGTATCTAATTTTGAACTCCTTTTCAAATGGTTCAAAATGAACATCGCTTGCTTTTGCTTTAATGGCCTGATACATGACAACATCTACAAATCGGATGATTGGCGTATCATTGGCCATATTTTCAAGCTCTTCATCCTTCAGAGAGTCTAGGTCTTTTGTAGTCCCATCTTCTATATCCACTTCCAAAGACGCAAGCATGTCGTGCATGGTCTCGGATTCTACCGGATAATATTTTCCTATTGCGCTATCAATCTGTTTTTCCCTAGAAATAACAACCTTGATTTCCTTGTCCAAAATGAATCGCAACTCATCGGCAATCTGGTAATTCAACGGATTCCTTGATGCCACGGTGATGGCAGTCCCGTCAAACGAGAGAGGAACTACTCCATACATTCTTACAGTCTGCGCATCAATCATGTCAATTATCTCTTTGGGAATCTCTGCGCTAACAAGATCAATGACATCCGTGCCAAGACTAGTGGCTATCAACTGTAGAAGATTTTCCTCGTTGATAATTCCAAAATCTATCAGGAGATCTGCAAACCGTTTACCAGTCCTGTGGTGTTCCTCTTCTATTTCAAGAAGTTGAGTTTCAGAACATATTTCCTCTGACAGAAGTATGCCTTTCAAAGATTCGCTTTCAGAATCAAGCATGATAATAATTCCCGATTAAATTAATGATCAGACGCTTCATCAATGACAGTATTTGCAAGAACCTCGGCTAATGTTGTTGTTCCAGCCGCCGCTTTACGAATGCCGTCCTCGCGCAGAGTTCTCATACCTAGCTTTCTAGCGGCATCCCGAATCACACTGGAGGAAACCTTTTTATAGATGAGGTTCTGGATTTCTTCATTGAGCATGAATATTTCATATATGCCAACCCTTCCTCTGTACCCGCTTCCACCGCATTCATTACATCCTCTCCCTTTCATAAGGGTCGAACTCTTGACAAATTCCTCCGTAAGCTCCATCTGCTGTAATTCGTCTGGATCCGGTTCATACGGGGCAATACAGTTTTTACAATTCCTTCTGACAAGACGCTGAGCCATAATCGCCCTAACCGAGGATGCGACGAGGAAGGGCTTAACTCCCATATCTATGAGTCGGGTTATTGCGCCTGGAGCATCATTTGTATGAAGAGTGCTGAACACAAGGTGGCCGGTAAGCGAGGCGTTAACTGCAACTTCAGCGGTTTCAAGGTCTCGGATTTCACCTACCATGATTATATTTGGCGCCTGTCTAAGCATGGCGCGTAGAGCTGCGGCAAA
>CAILAO010000218.1 GCA_903832105.1 uncultured Pseudomonadota bacterium
AAGTCTCAAGTTTCAAGTCTATGTCTATGAGGACGTATACGTTAACCCAGCGCTATTCAGTGCACAACTTTGCCCGTTGCTGTGATTTTAATATGTTATCCCGAGATCCTTCGGCTGCGCCTCAGGATAGTTTTTGGCCTGAAACCGCCAAAAACTATCTAAATCCTTTTGCTTTAGTGCTATATGTGGGACCCGATACTGACTCTACCCAGAAAAGAATAGCAGCACCCCTTCCGTTGTGAGCCATACCTATCGAATTAATATATGCTCCGCTAGCAGCGCTCGCACACGATGCTGGTCCATACTCTAAAGGCGGCGACCAAGTAAATCCCCCGCCGACAGAGTCATAAGTTGCACGGCGGCAAAGAATAGTACCAGCGCTTGGTTGTTCATTCCACGCTACAATCAAATTTCCAACATCATCGAGCAAGAGAGATTTCTGCTCGACAATTGCAGGCGAACTTAGTGAACTCACCTGAGAATCAACCCAAGTCCCTAGTTTTTTGTTGTAAAATGCCACGTTCAAGGTATCCGAACTACCGTAAAGAAGACTGAATATCCCTCTAGGAGAAGCTTGCAGGTCAAAAAGTTCCTTCTCTGGTGCAATAATCATGTGAACGGTTGGCCATGCTGAAGCGTTCCAGGGAATGGTTGGATCAGGGCTGTGTTGTTTGACAGTGATGGCGTTGCCACTCTTGAATGAGACAGCAGCCTCTCCGGTACCGCTCGCCATTGCGAGGATTGGTGCGGAGTTATCTAAAAGTGACAATTGTACCGAATCTTTCCAACCATTGTCATACTTCGCAACATAGGCATAATAACCATAAGGAGTGTTAACCGAATACTTTTTCCAAGACAACAACACTCTACCACTGTCGTCTATTTGGGAATCTATCGTTGCGGAACAGTCTATGGAAGAAAGCACTGATTTCGCACTCCATGCATTCCCCCCATAATAGTACGCATTTCCGCCTGAGTCTCCCGTACCCACCAAAAAGGCTTTGCCTGAGCTATTAACGCCAGTAGAAACAGCACCGATCATTGAAAAAGTGTCCGGGTTAATGTTGTTCGGAAGATAAGAGGATGACCAAGCTCCATTAACAACCCAACCACTATTAAGAAAATAACTCGTTTGAAAGCTAGACCACCCAAGTAAAAAACTTCCGTTTCCGCTTCCCGCTATACTGCTCGTATAAATAGAACTTGCCAAAGATGCTTCAGTATCCCAGACTGAAAGAGATGCCTGATGGACTCTCGATTGGAGGTTCCCATTGACTGCCCATACAACTCTCGCCTTCCCATCTTGATCAATCGAGATGGAGTCTTTAATCATAAATGTATTGTCCATACCTAATTGTGTCACGTTTTCCCAGCTCGTACCTGCGAAATAACTTGCTTTAAAACAATTCGTGACGTTATATTGACCGCATTTTCCTACGTAAACAGCCTTTCCTTCATCATTTATTTTAATGGTTGGAAAATCTTGCATGCCGCTGCTAAATAGGGTTGCCTCGCCTACATCCCAACCGCCATCTCTCGTTGTAAAATTAAACGTGTAATCACTTGCAAGTTGAGTCGTCCCTCCTGCGGTGCCTGTGTCGCTTATTCCGGCCTTAACCGTGACCGTGTATGTGGCATTGAGCCATAGATTTTCTGTCGGTACAAATTGTATGATTTCTTGATTAGAGTCCGCGGGACCAATGGTCCCAGCAACTGACGTCCCATAAGGTCCTGTCACGATAAAATTCGGATTATTTGCATCGCCGTTCACCGTTGTTGTATTAACCTGACGAGAAAATACTACTCTAATCGCGGTCCTACCGACCTCAACACCAATCGCTCCTGAAGCTGGTTCGCTTGACAATATGGTCAGCGGTTCAATGCTGCCCTCTGTCCCCGTTCCCGTCTCTGTCGATGTTCCTGTTGACTGTTCAGGTTTGGCCGGCAGGGTCACTCCGTCCGACCAAGGTGAAGAGGCGATGCGGCCGTTTTGATCTGAACACTCAAAAAAAGCATAAATCGTGTGCTCAGCATCACTCACAGCGGAGGCGATATAACTCGTGTCCGTGCCAATAGCGGTCGTAAAGTTCCAAGGACTCGCCTTTTCTTGATCAATAATCACTGCACAGCTCACTGCACCGCCAAAACCAGCAACAGAAAAGCTGAATTCTGCAGTTCTAGCATTAGCATCAGATGTGGGAGAGCCCATCGACCACTCTATCGGGGCCAGTTTTTTTTCCTCAACCTTTGTCAGAATTTGAGTTTCAGTCCTGGTTTCCACCCGCTCCTCAATGGCAGTTTCAACCATGGCGACTTGATAGGATCCGAAGTATCGCGTCTCAAATGTGACGAGATTTCCATTTTGAATCGTTAGCTCTTTGTACGGGATAATACCGACAACGTTAATCCCGCCGTTGCCATATTGAATAACTCTGTAGATAATCGCTAGTTTTTTGGGGTCAATGCCTGCAAGTCTCAGCCCAACGCTTCCGGACATTGGAATGGCGAGTGTGAAGGGTTGCGCCGCATCCGCATCGGTAGTCGATTGCACAACGACAGCGGGACTCGCGGGTTCAACGGCCTGATTAAGTTGGAGTTCACTTGCAACCACCGTACTCGCGATGGAGGCTCCTTCCTCAATTGAAATCTCGGTATCAAGTGCGAGTGAGCCTGGAGGAAGCGACAGAGTTGCTCCCGAAATTGCACCACTCTTACTTGCTTCAACCACCTGCGTCATGGTCGAATCTTTGCTAACAGATGCCGTGACGATTCCTTGCACATCTTCCTTGACTGCAACCTTAACAACGCTACCAACCTGAATCGCATGTTTCATGGACGCTGATTTCTCTGGGAAAATCTTTGGCGACTCAAAGCAAGCAATAAAAAAATAAGCCCCTACAAGTAGACTTGCAACGCAAGCTATTTTGTTCAACTTAAGAACCATGGCGATTCCTCCAAAAAGTAGATATCTTCCATCCGTCTTTCTAATCACCTTTCGGACAGTTCATTCGTATTCATTAGCGTGATTGAAAAAATATACCTTTGTCGATACTGAAAATATAAAAGATTACTCCTGTATATTCATCTTGTTGCTCCAAGAGCCGCACTCATTTTAAATCTTTCCGCTTGGCCATAGATATCGACTTAAAACTTTGAGGTGATCTATATCTAAAGGGTTATTTCTCACATTTGTTGAACCCGTTGAAATAATTGATATTAAAATATGACCATATATCAATTCACCGGAAAGAAACACGTCTTTGAATAGTAGGACTCTATGAAACTGGGTTCTTTCTTAAAAAAGGTGACTCTTAAATAGGCACC
>CAILAO010000219.1 GCA_903832105.1 uncultured Pseudomonadota bacterium
CAAGATGGGAATCTTCTTTACTACGTTATCAATTGTGCTGATATCACCGAGCGGAAAGCCGCAGAAGATAAAATAAAACAAGCAAAAGATGACGCTGAAGCTGCCAACAAGGCAAAGAATGAATTCATAGCGAATATTAGCCACGAAATAAGGACGCCACTGGCAGCGATTTTAGGCTACTCCGAACTTCTCACTTCTCTTGACTCAACGCAAAGTAATCATCTGGATTCGCTAATAAGAATTAAAAAAAACGCCCTTAATATTAAAGAGTTAATCGAAGATATGCTGGATTTAGCTAAGATCGAGGCTGGAAAGCTGGACATCGTTTCAAAAGAATTCGAACTACTACCCGAACTGGAAGAACTGTTTTCAATATTTCGGAGTCAAGCCGAAAAGAAAGGCCTTAAGTTTGATATCACTCTCGAAGGAAAACTTCCCCAAAAAGTCACATCTGACCCAAAGAGATTGAGGCAAGTTCTTACCAACATCATTGACAACGCCATAAAATACACCGAATTTGGAGAGATACGTTTGATCATCGCGTTCTCTTCCCAGGAGAACCGACTATCCTTTTATGTAAAAGACTCTGGTCGCGGCATCTCCGACGTTGAACAAGCTAAACTATTCCGGATATTTCAGCGGATCAACCATGAAAACGGGCAAAACGTGGCTGGTTCAGGCCTAGGTCTATTTCTTTCAAGACGCTTAGCCCGCTTGCTTGGAGGAGATCTGGTTTTGCTGGAGAGCCATGTCGGACAGGGTAGTACTTTTCTACTTTCCATAGAAACTGGCGCAATAGATATGGAATACCATGCAAACCCCAATACTCAAGAACCAACTTCTCATCATTTAAACTTATCGAGCTCGCATGCTATTGGAAATCTTGAAAAGACGAGAGTTTTAGTCGCGGAAGACGACCCCGACTTACAATTTTTGACTGCGCATTTTTTAAGAAAGCACGGAATAACTGTTGATATCGCAAAAAATGGTCAGGAAGCTATAACTCTCGCGCTGTCAAATAAATACAATTTGATTTTTATGGATATACAACTCCCAATTTATGATGGGTATGAGGCGACAAAAAAGCTGAGAACTGAGGGATATAAGGTTCCAATCATTGCTTTGACAGCTCATGCTATGAAAGGTGAATTAGAGCGCGCAAAAAGCGCCGGCTGCAGCGGCTACCTGTCTAAACCAATCGATCAGAAAACACTTGTTGAGACGGTTTTTAAGTACAAGCAGCCGTAGCGTAGCCGATAGAGATTGATTAATCTATCGAAGATGAACTCAACTCTTTCGAAATAAACTCTCTAAAAAGGCCGCCGTGAAGAATTGCGACATTTTCGCTGCTTCCTAGTTCTGTTAAAACCACGATCGCATACCAATGTCCATTATATCTCATGAATTTTGTGTCATGATTTGACTCTTCCCATGTCCCAGTCTTTCCACCAAGAAAAACATCACTCGGAAGATACTTGGCCGCCCTTGAGGCAGAAGTATTACAAGATAGCGCAACTTTAAAGACAACCTCGGCACCTTGAAACTTATTATGTAGTACGTCGAAATAAAACTGAGACATCTCCATGGCGTTCACAGCGTTACCGCCGTTTCTGGCAGCTTTCATAATGGGATATCCCATAGACTTCGTAAATTCATTCACGCCATCTTGACCGCCAGCTAGTGTTTGCATATCGTTCCAATACGGATCATTATCTGAATTAACAAGTAAATGGTACAGGGTGTGCCAATTACTTTTTGTCTTCAATTTTCCGCCGTTTTTTTTCATCGCAGCGGAACTCACGATAATTTTTGGAACAGACGCACCGTAAACGTTTTTGGAAGAATCTTTTCCTTCGCTAAGAATTGTGCCACTTTCAAGATCTCTCACCACCCAATAAACGCCTTTTGAAGCTTTAAGTGATTTATATTTTTTCGCAAGATCTGCTGAAAATTGATTCCCTTTTCCGGATTTCACGTTCAAAAAACTTTCTTCATCGAAAGATTTTAAATCAGTCCCATCTGATAGCACGTAAAAATTGGGACTCGCAGGATCTAAAGAAGCGAAAATCTTTCGAAAAAGTTCCCGGTTTTCATTTCGGCTGTTACTATGGATTATGGCTGAACCCCAAACCAGATCGTGACCGCTGGGGAGGACGATCGCATTGAAATCCCCTTCTACAATCCGTACCCGATTGATGAGACCTTTTTCTTTAAGCCTTTTCTTTGCTAGATCAACAACCTGTGGACGATCGAAGAGGGTCGCCGTCATACGTGGGTATCTATTGAGGAAAGCGGCGGTGTATGTGCCCGGACCACCTCCAAGATCAAGCAACCTTTGGAATTGGGTCAAGTCTACCAAGTCGGCGACAACAGTGTCCGCCATCTTGCGGGCTATTACATCCATGGCCCCGATAAACGCTTCTATCTCTTCTTCGGACCACCTATGATTACCGGCGCCATAGAGGATTTCGCTTCCCCTGACAATCTCAGTCAAGTCGGACCAGCTTTTCCACACATGAGCCATATGCAGTAGTATGGGCAGCACAGAATCATCCCCGCTATCTGATAACAAGTCTGCTAAAGACCCCTCAGTTCTATAATGGCCGTCCTCTGTTTTAGATATCATACCCAACGCTGAAAGAGCATCCAGAAGTATGGTTAGCCCACGTGAATTCCATCCTTCCGACTGACAAAGCTCATCTACGGATTTTGAGCCGCTGTTCAACTTGGAAAACAGGTTCAA
>CAILAO010000220.1 GCA_903832105.1 uncultured Pseudomonadota bacterium
ACATATTTTGAAAGCTTTTTCGAATACGGTCTTAGAGCACGAATTACCCGCGCCGATTGCTGACCTGAGTTATGAACCGACCGATTTTATGATCGCCGGCCGCGCGCCCTTGCTGCAAAAAACGAAACATGACGTAATTGATGTGTTCTGCATCACGGAACAGCAGGAGCGCATCCTGATCGAACTGCAAAAAGGGCATGATAAACATGCCCTGCCCCGCTTTTTAAATTATCAATGCCGGAACTATTCGAGCCAATTTCCCACGGGCGCAGACTATACAACGGTCGTTCCCTGTTATAGCATTTGTTGGTTTTTCGATCTGAAACCGCCGCATAGACAGATCAAAGAAGTCATCACGTTACGCTCGAATTGTCAACAGACTGATTGGAAATTTGCCTGGGAAATCATCGCCTTATATCCCCAAAATATTCCCAAAGCCCATATCGAAAAAAAGCGCCTTGAGAAACTGGAAGAATGGTTAGTGCTCGATTTGCTGGACAAGCCGGAAGATGCCAAGAAACTCCACCAATTGATTCACACGAAAGAAGTCCAGGAGGCGTTCGAAACATTGGATTTATCAATGCTCACAGACGAACAATTCCGGCGCATACTCTTCGAGGAGGAAATTGTCAGCCAGTTCCAGGATTTATATGAGGAAAAACTGAGAGCATTCGGGGAACAGAGCAAAAAAGAACAAGCGCGCGTGATTGCCAGGCAGCTCTTGTCCAGACAGGTTGAGCGCGAGATTATCCAAAGTGCGACCGGCTTGACCCCACAAGAAATTCAGGAACTTCAACAGGATGGTTGAGTGAGACGTTAGAGGTGGTTATGCTGACGGTTCATGAAATTTCTGTGCTTGAAGCTTATACGTTACGAGTCAAACTCTCGAATGGCGTTGAAGGCGTCTTCGATGTGTCTCCGTATTTACACAAAGGGATATTTACGCAGTTGCAAGACGTCGTGTATTTCAAACAAGTACGCATTGATTTTTGTGGGATCTGCTGGCCAAAAAGGCAAGACTTTAGTGCGGATACAATCGAATATGGCATGAAAGCGATGCCTCGATAAAGATATATCCTTAATACCTACCGCGCAACTTGCAGGTTGAGGCAGGACAAACGCGATATAAAGCGTGAGCTTCTTTCGGTATATCTTCCTAAGTTGCCCAGAGATACAGTTTCGGTAGAATTATTTGTTAGCATACCCAATAATAAGAGTCAATCTTTAACCAAAATGCGAAGGATCATTAGAGCAAATTTTTTGATATTGGGAAAACGGTATTTGTTTTTTTAACGATATATAGTTTGTAACATGATTAAAATCGAAGAAGAGTTGAAATATGTTTCTAATATAACTACAAATATTAAAAAGGGTTGTTATATGCCTTATGTTTACGGTGTTATAATAAATCCACATAATGGTCAACAAAATAAGGTGGCTCAACTATTTTTAGTTGATACGGGAGCAGCAATCACGATATTAAATCGTTCCTTTGACTTCCTATTTAAAGGCAATCAAACACCAATAATTGATAATATGCCAATTCAATATGGGAGATCTCTGTTATCAGATGGGAAACCTGTGTCAGTAGTATTACCGATATATAATTTAAAGTTGAAGATTAAAGGTTTTGAATTTGATATTCATGCTGCCTATGATAAAAATATCGCAACGCACTCACTTTTAGGCCATTTGGGATTTCTGAATAATTTTGCGCATTTAGGAATTAGCCAAAAAAGGCATAAATTAACATTAATAAAAGAAGAAGGTAACAATTATGCTTAAATATAAAGAACTATATGATTACATTTTAGGCGTTTTATACTCACTGAAAAGAAAGAAAGAATCTGGTTTTTTTAGTTTAAAAGACATCATTGAAAGCCTCGGTTATAATTCTTCTCCTAGCGAAGTATTTGAAATAGCTAAATATCTTGAAGCTGAAGGTTATGTAAAGATTTCGTCTTCTCTGGGAGATGTTTTTGTAGAAATTACACCAAATGGAATTGTCTATATAGAAGAAAAAGATGAGAATTTTATGTCAACTTTTGAGGAATTTTTGAAGAAACAACAATTAGAACGAAATTTTGATAGAATTGCATCGAGGCTTTCGAAAAGTAAAATCCAACAATCAAGAAAAACAATTATAGATAAGGTAGATCAATTAATCAAATATCTGAATGCACATAAAATATTTAAAAAATCAGATATATTTACTGATATGAAGATATTAAAACTTGAGCTGCAAAAAACAGATCCTGATAAGGAAGTTGTATCAATTAAAGTAGCAAAATTAGAAACATTATCCGAATTAAGAGATCAATCGTTGGAATTAAAAGAATATCTCTATTGGTCTATTTAATGAAGTATATTCAATCACGAACGAAGTATGCGAACAAGCGTTTCTATCCGCATCAGGAAGGCGGGTGAAAAAATTGGTAGCCAAACGTCAAACTTGGTTGCTTCTTGATCGGCTGAAAAGCGGTACTTAAAACCTCCTCATCCAAAGAGGACAGGGAACAAGCATCTACAATGCCGAAATACGGGTTTGATTTATGGAATATGTCAACACGTCACTGTTTCAACAAGTGCTGGATTTGGTAGAACAAATGTCGTTCGAAGACCAGGCCACCTTAACCGAACTGTTATCGCATCGTTTGACGGAGGCTCGCCGCGCGGACATCGCTCGCAATGCCGCTGTTACCTTACAAGCAATTCGAAACAGGGAAGCGAAACGAGGGTCAATGCAAATATGGAAAATAGACGTGAAATAGCAAAAGTGTACAGGAAAGTCGGCCTGAAAGATCAGCCAGGCGATTTTGCGTACTGGCAAAGTAAAAGTTATGAGGAACGGCTGGCGGCTTTGGAAGAAATCAGGCAAGAATATCATGGATGGGAAAATCCTGCTGAACCAAGACTTCAAAGAGTTTATACAATCGTTAAACGCTAAATAAGCGTAGCAGAAGGAAGACACAATGTCGAAATGTGGGTTTGATTTTCAATAAACAACGAATGAGGAAATAACTATGCAAAAATTCGATTTGGGTGGACAGTGGGAAGTGCGTAAAAATGGGGAAAGCGAGGCGATTCCGGCGACTGTGCCGGGCTGTATTCATACCGATTTACTGGCCGCCGGAAAGATAGAGGATCCATACTATCGGGATAATGAAGACAAACAACTGTGGATTGGCGAAACCGATTGGGTCTATGCGCGGACATTTACGGTTGCGCCGGAATTGTTGCAGTGCGAGCGGGTGCTGCTGCGCTGCGAAGGGTTAGATACGTTAGCCACCATTACGCTGAACAAGACCATCATCGGCAAAACCGACAATCAATTCCGAACGTATGAATTTGATGTCAACGCCGTGCTTCAGGCGGGCGAGAATACGATTGAAGTCTGTTTCGAATCCACTCTTCCGTTGATCAAGGCGGAGCAGCAAAAACGCTATCTGAATTTGACCGGCGTCGGGCATCACCGGATTGACGGCAGTAACCGGATTCGCAAGAGCCAGTGTAATTATGGCTGGGATTGGGGT
>CAILAO010000221.1 GCA_903832105.1 uncultured Pseudomonadota bacterium
CATCCACCGATTTTTTAACTGCTCCGCCTCCTCAATTTTTTTGGGATCAGCTCCTTCCCACCCTTTTAGACGCTCAATTTCAACTTCCCACTTTTTTGTTTTAATGTATGCTAGCAGCACCAAGAGAATAGCTGCTAGCGTAAAATAAATTCTCTGGCAAGCTATCGGAACTACCGGTAAAAGATGAAAAAGCAAACGTAACGCCGTGTGCTTATAACTTAATAATAAAGACATTCTATAGCCACCTGCCCTTTTCATTTTCGGGAAATAACGCGCTCCAAATAACCGCCAATCAAGCCATTAAAAACTATATTTTTTGGATTATAGCCTGTTTGCTCCTGACTCTGTTCACCCGCTCTTGAACTTAAGTTCAGCTGACCTTTCTTTGTTTCACTTCCATTAGTCATTTCGTAGGGAGGATCCTTTTCGGCGCCACGATATGTAACTATGCCTTTCCAAGAGTTTTTTTGAAAATCGATTTTTCCGGATTCATACCAGAGCGATGTCGAATCGTTTCGCTTGATAAGCCGGTTAAATTCAATCTTGCTATAATCCTCCATACCGGCACCCTCAAGATCTTTACCATCAATCTTTTCCGTTACTTTTATTGTTCGAGAGATTTTTAAGCAAGGACTAAGCTTAATATATTCCTTGCTATGGTTTTGAACGCACGGTTCACCGCCAGCTTGTCTCACTGCTAATAAGCTTTTCGTTTCAAATTCGAACCTTGTCGCCTTGTCTTTTGAGGTGGTTTTTGTCACCATTCTGATGTCTGATTGCGAATTACTCTGTTCTTCCCTGGTTCCCACCTTGGGGCACGAGCCTTCCGGAAATAGGCCCACCTGACTGTTCCCCTGAGTCGAGGCTTCATTGAGCAGGTCTTTAAGTGACTTCCCGTTGAAACGAGAAAACTTTCCGCCAGTGCATCGAAACTTAGCCGCAAAATTGATTGAAGAAGAACACTCAACAAGTTCTGTCGTTACTTTTAAACCGGCACCCTCAAAAGATTTGCTTAGTTCTCGGGCGCAGGGACAAATATCAATCGAGCCATAAAAAGAGATCATATCTTCGGTCGAAGAAACCTTGATCCCTTTAAGAATGTCGTCAGCACACTGAGAGATCTTATTAGCTGCCGGGTCCGAACTTTGATTTGCCTGCCCCAAATTATTTGAGTTAGAGGAGTTAGCCGATTCAGGAGGTTCTGGCTTATTTGCAAAAAATGAGCTGTCGTCCAAAAGAAAGTCATTAACAACAGAATAGTCAGTCTCGGCTTTAAGTTTTGACGAAGGCTCAAGATCGTTGGGTTTAAGTTGGAAGCCAGGTCCACCAGCAGAACCACCTGTTCCTCCACTTTGCTGTCCACAAGAAATGATCATAAAAGTCGTCGCAAAAAGCATGACATACTTCATATAATAACTCCCCAAAAAAACTAAAAATCCAATCTGTCGCACGTGTGCCCCCCGGTTTGACCAATCGCCTCTATTTCTACCAATAAATTATCACGACAAACATCGGCATAAACAGGCAGCAGTGGAATGTGCTCGATTTCTAAAAGCCGCTTTATTCGTAAAAGCTGCTCATAATTTTCCTTGGTTTTACAAAATACCGTCGCTTGGACAAGGTCTTTCTGACCTGCATTTTCGGTCTGAAGAAGAGCTGCGACGTTCAAAATTGTTTCTACAATTTGACCCTGATGATCGTTGCAGTATATTGTCTCTCCCCCAGGATTGATACTCGCCGTCCCAGAAATATAGAGTGTTTTTTTCCCTTCGACGGATACATTCATTCCTCGGGAAAATGACGAGCCGTACTCCATGGCTTCATTTTGCCTGGAACTACGCATGGGTTTCCACAATGCTTTGCTTGACTTTGAGAGAAACGCCCAGCAGCATGGCCCTCGCCTGCGTCAGGCCAATAACGGATTCTTTCGTCAGGATCGCAATAAGAAAAGCTGAAAATATGGCCAGACCTCCCAAGAGCGGCGTAGGATGGGCGTGCACTTTATTATCCTGCGGATTATCTAAATAGCCGAATTTTGTCGCTACCGTCCGTATAAAAGGTGTCACAAGATAAGCTATAAAAGTCGAAATAAACAGCACATCCAATAATTGAATATAACCCATTTCCATGCCTCTCTTTATTCTAGCTACCCTTCTTCTCCATTATCATGCTTTTTATCATCTCTTCCGTACTGATCATAGGCTTAAACCCGGTAAGAAGCTTCAACTTGGTTATATCCGGTTCCCTGTGCCGCATATCCTCAAAACCTTCCTTAAATGCTTTCTTATACGGTAATTTTATAAGCCCGGATTTCGAACCGGC
>CAILAO010000222.1 GCA_903832105.1 uncultured Pseudomonadota bacterium
CAAGTTTTTTCGTGTCGTCAGAAGCAGTACGTACTCCTAAATAGGTGTTGAAGGTATTGCAATTGACATGGGTAGAATGCTGACGCAAAACAGACATCGCGTAGTACAGTTGAGACGAAATCCGATCGCCAATGTCTTTTTCTTTTGTGTTTTTTAAAAGTTCGGCAGCTTTTTGAACATCCTTACCAAAAGCATCGAGTTCTGTGCTTTTCTGCGGCTTAACTGTAGTATTAGCATCCTTCAGGGAGTAAAAGTAATTATAATTGTGAATAGAAGTGGTTAGATGAGACTTATAATAATGGCCCAATTCATGCGCCAATACAGCCGCAAACTCTTCCTCGGATAAAAGCTGAAATATCCCCGAATTGATAGTGATTCGGTTCGTCGTTTTGGCCAAGACAAGCGACTTGGCTTCAATAGTCATGACGGATGTCTCTAAACAGTGCTCCATAACGAGCACATCTTCTTTTAAGGCGCTATCATAGACAAACTGCATATGACAAGTCGTCCCGTCTTTTTGAACATATTTTCTCGCATTAAGGTCGTCGATCAGGGTATTAATTTCGCCAGGCGAAAGCGCTGCCGTTTTACATGGGAACGAACTGCTGAAATAAATTGCTTCTTTTCCTTCCTGAAGATCGAAGTAAAAATGGTCTCTTTCTGATTTTTCTGCCTGATTGACTTGTGTTTTTGTGACAATAGCCCTGACGCGTACTGGAAGACAGACAAAAATTGGCGAAACAAATGCATTTGGCACTTTTGACTCAATAACCCGTGCATAGGGGGATGGAATCAGCGCGAATTCCTCGGGAAAGCGTGTCCTTAACATTTGATCAAACTGAGTGAGCCAAAACTGCGCCCTTTTAGTCAAGACGTGATCTTCCGGCAGACTCTTATCAGAACTTAGATAAGAAACTGTGTATTTTTCAAACTCTTCTCCTGTTAGAGATTCCCACTGCCAAAATTCGTTAGTCCCCTGTGTAGGTCTATTCACTTCGTGAGATACCTGTGAAGAGGGAAAACTGTCTCTTAATTTGCACGCGAAGCAACAAAGCATGATCAGTAAAATAGGTATTAATTTCAAAGAATAATCTCCTAATAGCCCATAATTCTTATGGGAATTTGGCTTCACTGCTCTCAATCTCTATGTAGGACGGCTACTCGACTATTATAAACCATCACTCAGAGTTTTTAAACCTCACCGGCAAACTCACCTAAATCAGATGAGGTGACAAAAAGAACTTTACAACAGGTCCCTAGGTGTTAAGTAAGTAAAGTACCCATCTTTTTTAGGAGAACCCCATGCAAGATCTTAGACTTAAAACGTTGGCAAAAACCCTCATCAATTACTCCGTCGAGTTAAAACCTGGCGAGACCATTTATATCGAGATTAAAGGTAAAGATACGCTTGATCTTGGAAAAGAATTGATTACTGAGGCGACGTTAGCGGGTGGAAATCCGATTTTTATCTATAACGATGCAAGTCTTGTTCGCAGATTTCTGAGGTCGGCGAACGAAAAGCAAGTCTTGGAACTTGCCGCCTGGCACATGGAATTAATGAAAAAGGCTAAGGCTTTTATCGGCGTTCGAGGCGACGACAACTCTTTTGACCTGTCTGACATCGAGCCAAAGATTCACAAAATTTATAAGGAACACTTCACAAAAAAAGTTCACCTTGAGCAACGGGTAAAACATACTCGATGGTGCGTTATGCGCTATCCAAACTACTCTATGGCCACGCTTGCTGAAACCTCGCAAGAGGCATTTGAAGATTTTTATTTTAGAGTGTGTAACCTTGATTATAGCAAGCTCTCGAAAGCGATGAATGTTCTGAAAGCACTCATGGAACGAACCGATAAAGTTCGTATTGTAAGCAAGGGGACCGATATTTCATTTTCCATCAAGGGGATTCCAGCGGTTAAGTGCGACGGTAAAATGAATATTCCAGATGGCGAAGTCTACACAGCACCACAGAAATTGTCGGTCAATGGCGTGATTCAGTACAACACACCAAGCCCTCGTGATGGCAATCTCTATAACAATGTGCGGCTAGAGTTTAAAGAAGGAAAGATTGTTTCAAAGAGCTGCGAAGGTGATCAAGAGAAATTCCACGAAATGTTTGCGATTGACGAAGGCGCTCTTTACACCGGCGAATTTGCGATTGGTGTAAACCCGCATGTGACGAAACCCATGAAGGATATTTTATTTGATGAGAAGATCTGGGGCAGTATTCACCTAACTCCAGGAGCTTCTTATGATGATGCCTCCAATGGCAATAATTCCTCTCTGCATTGGGATCTTGTTCTTATTCAGACGCCAGAGTACGGCGGAGGCCAACTCTATTTCGATAACGTCCTCATTAGAGATAATGGCGAATTTGTGCATCCTGAACTCAAGAAGGCCTTTGCCCGAGAGGCGCTTGTTTAAACCAGGATTTATCCGAAGTAACTTGACGTGATTTTTTTTCAGTGGCAAACTGACCGATGGAAGCTAGGGGTGCTCCTTTGGGGCTGAGATTAGACCCTTGGAACTTGAACCGGATAATGCCGGCGCAAGGAAAGCGTTAAATGACAAGGTCTACAAGAAAAACTTAATTGAAGCCGCATCGAAAGTGCGGCTTTTTTTGTTTGCCCATTCAAGCATCTCTTTTGGTTTAATCGTCACATTTTGTTGGCAAGAAAGGAAAGCTATGCACCAATTAGACGACGTTGTGATTTCGAGGTCGATTATTGATACCTACTTTCAAAGTTTAAAAGAGGTGCTGGATACTGATGTTGCTATAGCGGGCGGTGGACCAGCAGGTCTTACAGCGGCTTACTATCTTGCGAAGGCTGGTAAAAAAGTTGTGCTTTTTGAAAGTCATCTCAGCGTAGGCGGCGGTATGTGGGGCGGAGGTATGATGTTCAATAAGATCGCGCTTCAAGAAGATGCATTATCCATCTTTCAAGAAATGGGAATCGAAAGTCAAAGGTATGACGGAAACTATTTTGTCGCGGATTCGGTTCATACTTTAGGTGCTTTGATTTATAAAGCGACACTTGCTGGTGCGAAGATTATGAATCTTATTCGTGTCGAAGACGTACTAATCACTCAAAATCGAGTTTCCGGTCTCGTTGTTAATTGGTCATCAGTCAAACTCGCGAACCTTCATATCGACCCGCTGACTGTGCGAAGCAAATTTGTTGTTGAGGCTACGGGACATCCGCTTGAAGTCGTTCGTGTTTTGGTCGAAAAAAACAAGGTCAAACTAAATACCGCCTCCGGCGGAATCGAAAACGAACGTTCGATGTGGGCAGAACGCGGAGAAAAGACGGTCGTGCAGAACACGCGAGAGGTATTTGATGGACTTTGGGTCGCTGGAATGGCTGCAAATGCTGTTTTTGGCGATCACCGTATGGGACCAATTTTTGGCGGTATGATTTTGTCAGGCAAAAAAGTAGCTGAAGAGCTACTGGCGAGGCTTTCATGAACAGCGAAAAACGACTCGTGGACGCCAACATAAATAGAGCTTGCGAGGGTCTGAGGGTCATTGAAGATGTCGCCCGGCTCCATCTTGGCGAGGCCGAGTTAACTGTCAATTTTAAGGAGAAAAGGCACGCTCTTCGGCGGCTTTTTCCTTGGTCATTTCTTTTCCATCGAGACAGCGTCAATGATTGTGGAAAGGACTCTTGCCTAGAAACAGAGCTTCAAAGAAAAGGCATCAGGGACGTCGTGTTAGCAAGTTTTAAGCGCGCTGAAGAAGCGGTGCGCGTTTTAGAAGAAATGTCGAAACTTTCTCATGAAGGAAGCGTGGATAAACTTAAAGAAATCAGGTTTTTTCTCTATGAAATGGAACCATATTTTCTTGATAAGCTACTTTTTCCGAGAAAAGACGGTTTAAGAGAGCCGCTAGTTTACTTTGTCTTATCGCTGGATCATTGCGATCAAAAGAATTCGGAGAAGATTGCAATTGAGGCGTTGAAAGGAGGCGTTGGTGTTTTGCAACTACGGTCTAAGGTTCTTTCAGATCGGGATCTGCTGATTCATGGAAGAAAGATACGTGATCTCTGCGAGACGTGTGAAGTTCCTTTTATTGTAGACGACAGACCGGACCTCGCAATCTTACTCAGAGCTGATGGGCTTCATGTTGGGCAAGACGATCTACCGATTAGTGAAGTCAGAGATCTCGTGGGAGACAAAATGATCCTCGGTTTGTCATGTCATAGTCTCGATCAGTTAAAGGCGCTGAATTCGGCGCAGGTCGATTACGCAGGGTACGGCCCGATTTTCCCAACGCGTACAAAGGTGGATCACGAGCCAGTCGTGGGAGCCGCAGCATGGGAAAATACCTACTCTGTAGTATGCCCGACTATTGCAATAGGCGGCATTTCACTTGAAAACGTCTCGGAGTTGAGGAAACTAGGGTGCCGCCGCATTGCGGTTTCATCCGGCATAACGAACACGTTCAATATCCAAGACACTGTTAAACGATATCTTCAAATTCTTCATGGAGAAAGATAATGAAAACCCAAATAGAAGCTGCGCGAGAAGGTCATATTACCGAGCAAATGAAAGTGATTGCGGTTGAGGAGGGTTTGGCGGGAGATTTCATTCGTCAGCAAGTCGCGTTAGGCAAGGTAGCGATTCCGTATAATCCTAACCATGCGCCAGCGCTTGTACGTGGAATCGGTGAGTCTTTGCGAGTTAAAGTAAACGTCAACTTGGGGACGTCTCCTGCCTTCTGTGAGGTCGGCCTTGAGGAACAGAAGCTTAAACTTGCCCAGGAGTTGGAAGCGGATGCAGTTATGGATTTAAGTATTGCGGGAGATCTTACGGAAAATAGAGAGGCTCTACTCAGGGCGTCGTTACTTCCGCTTGGTACGGTTCCCGTCTATGATGCATTTACGATGGCAAAAGTCAAAAATGGTGATTACTTTTCGGTAACTGTGCGCGAAATTTTCGACACGATTGAACTGCACGCAAAACAGGGTGTCGATTTTATGACCGTTCATGCGGGGCTCTCAAGAGAAGGGTTGAAGCGGCTTAAAAGCTGTTCCAGAGTCCTTGGTGTCACGAGCCGAGGCGGAGCTTTAACGGCCGGTTGGATGAACCATCACAATCAAGAGAATCCACTATTTCAGCACTTTGACGAGCTTCTTGATATCGCTAAATCATATGATATTACGCTAAGCCTTGGTGATGCCTTAAGGCCTGGCGCTATTAGCGATGCATCGGATCGTGCCCAGTTTGAGGAACTAATTCTGTTGGGGGAGCTCGCTGAGCGAGCGAATAATAGAGGAGTCCAGGTTATTGTTGAAGGCCCGGGACATATTCCATTAAACGAAGTTGAGGCGAATGTTACACTCCAGAAAACCTTATGCAAGGGAGCCCCTTTTTATCTTTTAGGCCCGGTCGTATGCGATATTGCTCCAGGGTATGATCACATCACGGCAGCGATTGGCGGAAGTCTGGCTGCGTTACATGGCGCTGATTTTTTGTGTTTCGTGACGCCGGCCGAGCATTTGCGATTACCAACCTTGCAGGATGTCAGACAAGGAATCATTTCCGCCAGAATTGCGGCTTTTAGTGCAGATCTCGCTAGGAAGCGTCCATACGCCGTTAAACGAAATTCAATGATGGCTTTGGCTAGAAGCCAACTCGACTGGGAAGCAATGTACAAATTAGCTTTAGATGGCGCGTGTGCTAGGGAGTTTCGAACATCTGGCAACAACCAAAAAAACGAAAAGTCGTGCGGGATGTGCGGCAGTTTTTGTGCCATCGAAGTGTTTCGAAATCAGCAAAGTTTGTAGGACAATCGAAGTACATCTAGGCGGTGCGTCGGTTTTGGGCTTCGCAGTAGATCTTAAGTGCAAAATCCCGGTTTAATGTCACAAAATTCATAGCTGAATTCGTTTATCATGTGATATTAATGGCTTTCGATCGTAAGCATTGGTTATAACATGAACAAAAATCACACGCAGGGTTCACCGGTAGCATTGAATTGTTCCGACAAGAACGTCGTCCATTCGCTATATGAAAGAATGGGACGCGCTGCTTTGAGTAAGACTCTTCGCCTCGTGGGTCGAGTTGAAGTTGCTCAAGACCTTGTTCAAGAAGTGTTCTTGCGTCTTTGGGATCGTCAGCCTGTGTTCTACTCGGAACTCGCTGCATATCAATGGATCTATAAGTCGTGTCATCACGCTGCCATAGACTATCTTAGATTGGCGTCTAGTAAGCGTGAGATTTCGGGGGAAAGTGTTTTGGACTGTGCTTTATTCGATACTTACTCAGGCTCTTCGATCGATGCCGTTTTCAGTAATAGGCAACTGATTGAAACAGCGTTGAAAAACCTATCAAAACGCGAACAAGAAATTTTCTTTTATCGTATCGTTGACGAGATGACACAGGAAGAAATTGCTGAATTTCTCGGAATATCGAGACGTACCGTCATCAGAGACCTTGAGGCTATCGGGCAGAAGCTTGCTTTACCGCTGGCTGTTCATAAGTTAGAGGGACTTAAGGAACGAAAAGGGGGGGACGTTTTATGAGCGAAACTCGAAAGGCAAAGCCATCATCCAAGTCACTTTTTGCTCAGCATGCCGCCATATTAAGACTGGATGCACCTTCTGATCATCAAAATTGTTTAGACAGTCAAGAGGACGAAGACTTTTCGAAAAAAGTTGCTAAAGAGTCAAAAAACATTGAATTTCTAACGCTAAAGCCACTCCGTTTAAGCGAAACACCGAAGACCTTTTGTTTGGTTCGTCTTAGAAATGTTATCTCCA
>CAILAO010000223.1 GCA_903832105.1 uncultured Pseudomonadota bacterium
AGAATTTCATGCGGCTTGTTAGTTTTATGAAAGATATTGCGCGCTGTAGCGTTTTAGCGGGGATGTTCTTGGGAATCGCCCTTTCAGGGGACGTTTTAGCCCAAAAAGGTGCCCTTACCCCTCTCTTACCACTCGAATCAAATATGAAGTCTCTCCCGTTTTTAGGGGGAGCATTTAGGGACCCCGTCGTGAGCAAAGCCTCCATCTCATCTCCTCAAGAGGCAGAAAACCTTCTCCGAAATCTCTCAGAGTATCAGAGTGATTTGTCTCGTTCTAACGGTTTGAGGCGAAATGAGCTGATCGGGCAGAAGTTCGAAGCCTATGCCGTGCTCGAGGCCTATCTGGCCGACTCCGCCAGCGGAAAATTTGCTGATAACAGCGAGGCTTCTGGAAAGATCCCGCAAAACCTAAGCGAGACAAGACGTCAGTTGGTAGCTGCGGCTAAAGCATACGTAAGCGTGGCCTCGTCCCCCAAAGAGAAAACCAGGGCTGAGTTCCATATTGCTGTGACTAATTATTTGCTAGGTGCAAATCGCGGTGGTTCGGTAGGGAGTCTGAAAAAACTTATCGATGGAAAAGATCTAAACACAAGCCTTAAAGCTAGAGCGAAGCTTCTCATCGCCATTCATGCCGTGGAAACTGGCGATCGAAAAGCCGCGAGCGAAGCCGAGCGGACGATCATGTCGCTAGGAAACAGCGTCCCGAAAGACGGTGTACTTGCCTCGCGTCTTGCCTTGGCGAAAAGACTTTCGCGCGACAAAAATAAAGATTATCGAAAACACCTGAACGTAGCCTCAAATTTAGCTGCCGGGCGGAGTCAACGAGAGAAAGACGCTATACTTTCGTTTATAACCGCGGCATGGCGTTCTGCTGAAGGTAAAAGCAATTGGACAAATCCCCCCTTTAATCTTAATCCTTTTGAAAGTTCGCTTGGGGCTAAAGCCATTCGCGAGCGCGTCGCTTTGGGTGATTGGCAGGAGAAGAGGGAAGGAGCCGCGATCCAAAAGATGACCGCCCTTAAGGCCGGCTTTTCCGGAACCCTTCGGATGAAAGACTTTGATGAACGCATCCTCACGATGCACGAAATTCTCTATAAGAAATCGAAGGACGCTACAGCTTACGAAAAAGCCCTGTTAAATGCCAAGGAAAACTATCAGGATGGCGTACTTGGTGAAGGGAATGAAGCCGCCGTACAAAAAATGAAGCAGGATATCGTTAATCGCTACCGAAGGCTCGTTCGCGGTGAGATCGCTGAGGCCAAAGGGGTAAAGGCATCTTCAAAAGAACGTAGACAAGCGATTGCTCTCGCGACGCGGTACCTAAATTTTGCGGAGTCCCCAACCGAAAAAGAGGAAATTAACGCCGACATAGCTGCGATCTACGTGCTTGATAAACAATACGCCAAGGCGGTTCGCCTTTATCTCGATCTTGCCGAGCAAAACGCCTCGGGCAAGACCAAGCAGTACCTTGAATTGGCAGCTAAATCTCAGCGGATTTTGGCGGGATGGCCTGACGATCCTCCATGGGATCAGGTAAAAGAAGGAGGGAAGTCTGCCGAACGGGGGCAGCTTCTTGACATTTACACGAAGCTGTTAGGTCTTTCCAAAGATCATGTTGAGTGGCGTTATCTGGCTCACACAGGTCTTCTTCAGATATCACTCGGTCAAATGGAAAACGCCTTCGGAGAATGGACGAAGGCTTTGCATGCTTCGCCTCAAGTCGCTGAGGCATCTTTGGCCGCAGGGTACATGCTCGTGACATACCAGACTTCAAAACGTTGGCAAAACCTCGAGGATCTGGCACGATTTTGCCGTGACAAGGGTGTCCGGGCGAGACATAAAGGTAAAACTCTCGATGTTAATCAACTCCTTGCTGATGCTCTTTTTTACGGTGGCAAAGAGGCATTGGCGGAACAAAAGTTTGATATAGCGATCAAAAAACTAGAGGAGTTTACAAAAACATTCCCAAAGGCAAAAAATCGTGATGAGGGTCTCTATCTTCTGGCCTTTTCTTATTATGGAGCCGCTCGCTACCGCGATGCTGTACAAACGATGATCACGATGATTGAAGGTTATCCGGCATCGAAATTTCTCCGCGGCGCTGCCCTTACAGGAGGTGAATGGTCGATCCCCATGGGATTTGAAGAAAACGCCATATTCTTTTTTGAAACGTTCTTACGACGTTTCGGCACCGATGGCGAAGCTCCCCGTATCCGCGATACTCTGTATGATCTTTATTTGGGACGAGGCCTCTATGCGGAAGCTTTGGCTGTTTTAAGGGCGCAGGCTTCGGCAGCGAATGTCTCTCAAGATGGAAAGACGCTCGCGCTTCAAAGGGTGATGCGTGTCGAAGACAAGTATGGTGATTCCACACGTGCTGTAAAAGCCGCGGAAACTCTCATTCATCAAACAAAAAATTCAGCGGTTCAAGCGGGAGCTTTGGGAGTGATCGGACGTTCTTATGTTAAGTCAGAACAAATCGCTTCGTTGAAACAAATTGAGGCTAGACTTCTCCAACTTGGAACGGGGAATGACGAGGTTCGTGATAACGTGAGTGAGATCAGGCTCGCCCTAGCTGAAGCGAATGCCAAAGGGGCTTTCGAGATGATTCATAACCTTTCACTCACCGATCCCCTTAACACATTGAATCAGAGATATTCGAAATTTATCGCGGTTACTAAGGGGTTCGAGCGTGTCTGTGAGCTTCCCAGAGCGGCCTATTGCGCGCCAGCACTCTACAGGGTTGCAAGACTTTCTGAGGATTTTATTACTTCACTTGAAGATATTAGCATTCCGCAGGCACTCCCTGAAAGTGAAGTCACAAACTTCGAAAAGCGTAAACGCGATATTATTGGAACTGCGGTTAAACAAGCTGAGGAAATGGACGCTAAGTCTCTTCAGATGGTTTCGGAGGGGAATATGGATCCCTATTGGACGACGCAGATTCTGTGGCAAAACGCCTCTGACTGGGATGCGGAGCACGTGACGGGAGAAGCTGGCGCTGCCTATTTCCAATGGAGATATTGACGGCGACTTTAACCGTGGCTTGGTATTAAGATTTTGGAGATGCTGAAGATATTGGAGCAATGAGTATGAAGAAAATGTACGTGATGGGATTATTAACCCTGTGTTCAGTGCTGTGGTTCGGCGGTTGTTCGACTCTTGGATCGGACGATGCGGACGAGGTTTCATCGGCAGGAGGAGGCGGTCAGGCGGGAGACAGCGATGAAGGGCAAGACGGAGGACAGGTGATCGTCCAGCAAATTGGGAATCCAAATCCAGTTTTATCTCCTTATAATCGCGGTTTTTGGCTTGCAAGGCGAGATTCCGGGGAGAAGGAAGGCAAGGTTGGAACCAAGCATATGTTTGCACTGCTCGCCACCGGCGAGTGGGACGCCGCTGTGGGAGAGGCTCGGCAGTACCTGGCCAGTCATCCTGGTCATAAGCGGGCTCTCACCGTTTTAGTTGCAGCGTTGGTCTATGGTCGAAAATTCGATCTTGCAGCATATTATGCTAAACAACTCGAAAAAGTGGCGCCAAATAGTTCTGAGGTTTTCAATATCAAGGGAATTTCGGTGATGATGGCGGCACAAAATCGGCTTGTTGAACTTCGGCGAGCGGAGAAACTTTTTAGGCAAGCTCTTGACGCGTCATCCAGCGATATTGCCGCAGGACTTAACCTTGGTCATTTGTATCTTGAGATCGGGGATGCAAGAGCGGCAAATCTGGTATTCGACTCGATGAGTTCGCGTTGTAATAGCTGCGTGGAGGCGCTTATCGGTGTCGGTATTTCGTCCGAGAGAACACGGCAATACGAAAAGGCTGGTGATGCCTGGAATCAAATCCTCAAAGAAAACCCCAGTAATCATCGCGCGTTATATCATCTCGCCTTGATCCGTAAGAACGGGTATAATGATTACGATCAAGCAGAAAATATCCTGAAGAAGCTTTTGAAAGACGACTCATGCGAGCGTCTCTTGAAGGAGCGCGCGCAGGTGACCTTAAAGGTCATCGCAAATGAGCGCCGTGTTAAAATGAAAGTTGGGCCTAAAGGAACAGAGGAATCTGTTCCAGAATAGCGTGAGCAGCGCGCTGGTTGAGGGGAAGAATATGATCCAAAGAGATTTAATCCGTTTCTTGAGGTTAGGCTCTTTAGCGAGTTTTCTTTTTTGTTTCGGCCTAATAACCCTCGTGGCCGCGACGTCCATAATAACATTAGTTGGATGCAAGAAAAGCTGGTCCACATCGCATGTTGGTTATATTGTGGGGGTCACAAACGACATTGTCGTTGTTGACGACAAGACGGCAGATCGCATTCCGCCCAATGTGCTGAACGCGGCTATTTTGTTGGCTACGCAGCTTCGAGATGGAAGCGTTAAATTTTGTTCAGGAACCCTGACAGAAGGGAAAGACGGGAACTCTCTCTACGCAGTCACAAACCATCATTGCTTTGCCTCAACAACCGACGAGGGCGATGCTACAAAAGAGGTCTTCCCTGAGTCCTGCACCAACACAACCGTCTATTTAGGGTTCAACAAATTAAAAGTCGATGAGTTGACAACTCTGGGCTGTAAGGCTGGGACGTTCAGAAGTAGTTATGATTTCGATGTCGCTATGTTTGAAATTTCCGGTAATATTCCTTCCGAATATAAACCACTTTCATTTTGGAAAGAAGATGTGATCCCAGGAAATCGCGAAGCACTTATTGTGCATTATCCTGACGTTGCAACAAATTTGGCGCGTCCTCAAGGTGAAAAAGTCTCACTGCCCTTAGCCTCAGTGACGCTGGATGACTGCAAGGTTGTGGGACGTTTTGAGGTGCGGGAGTGGGATCTGGATCGTACATTACCGGTTGGCATCCGACATTCATGCGACCTCATTCATGGATCAAGTGGTTCCGGGCTTATTGATAAAGAGACTGGTACGATTCTGGGTGTTAACTGGGGCGGTATAAAAATTAATTACGACAGCGGTGTTCGAACCGACAACGCAGCCACACATGCGAAGTATGTAAAGGCTTTTCTTGAAGGTAAAGAAGAAGAGGCAAAAAGCGAGCTAGATACGTATCGGCAGAGCGAAGAAAGTCGGGAGATGTCCGGACGTTCGGGATCTTCTAAAGGTTTTGCAGATCAAGTAAAGAAGTCAGTGTGTGGGGTCGCAGCTCTAGGAGATAACCAGGATTTAGGAGCGGCTTCAAACAAGCGAACATCTTGGTACTTATTGATGGCACTCTTTCTTGGATTGCCGGTTTTTGTGAGTGTGACGCATCGATTTTTTCGTGAAACTTTGAGATAGGTGCTGCAAGTTGCCAATTTGCACTGTGAAAACATGCCGTAATTTTGCCACTACTTTTATCTCTGCTTGTTTTTTGTTTTCCGCAGTTTTCTTGTTTGCTAAAGACCCCGCTAGTTCGAAAAAAGATGAGATGGTCGCCTGGGCCAACACATCGCTTTTAAATACATTATTTATTAGTGAATATATTGCAGTCGTTAATAAAGTTGATGAGGGCGGACTGACAAACATAAAAAGTAGAAAAGATTTTTTTACCTCGAAAGAAGGTCAGGCTTTGTTTAACCGCGCGGCGTTCGGACTTGTTTCATCTGAAACGAGAGGTCAATGGGTGAAAGACATCAGTCGCGCAGAAACAGTGATTCTCGAACAAGACGCCATGCGAGACAGGGAACGCATTTTTTCTAAAAATAAGGTGCGGCAAAAAACGCTCGAAACTGTCCTATGGCCCCTTGTCAGCGAATCTTTCGTAAACCCCAGCTTTCGTGAATATTGGGATGCGCAAAGTGCGCTGTACGCTATTAATGCTCCCGTCTGTCCCGACTACAAATCACTTGACGAAAAGTTTCTTGAGTCAAAAAAAATCGTGGATAAGAGGCCCTTGCAGGAGCAAAACTCCGCTTGGCGCAAGGCGTATTCTTCTTTCTCGCTACTCGACGTGCGATGCATAGCGTGGTCTTCCCTCACCAGAAAAAGCCCGGAGGAGAAAACTCAAGTCGACGCTGCGATGTTTTTTTCCTCGTTTGAAAAGGCTGGCACACCTTTTCAAAACGATCCCATGATACGTCTTATCTCGATCTTGAATTTCTTCAACACCTCACGTTTTCCCGAAGCGCTTCGCATTATTCTTGAACTTCAAGATGAAGACACGTCATATCGGCTTGCTTATGAAATCATTCAGCGAATTTATAGTCTTGAGCAGCGTGGCAAAGGCGAAATCGCACTGCAAGGTTTATGAGTCCATTATTTCACAAATGGCCAACCGTTCCCCATCCTTTTATATTGACAGTCTAAATAATCTCGTCATAATTGGAAGATCCGTAAAAGGGGAAGTATTTTTCCCCTTACTGGGGCGTCGTCAAATGGCTAAGACACTGGATTTTGATTCCAGCACTTGAAGGTTCGAATCCTTCCGCCCCAGCCATCTCGATCCAAATCTATTCCCTCCAATTTTTGATATTTGACATTTACCGAGCATGTTTATATCGTGTCTGGCGTTCACTACATTTACTGAGCCGGAGCTTGTTACCATTTTCAGAAAATCACCATTTCGACCTAAATCAAACACTCTAAGGAGGCTGTCGCCTATGATGATGAAAGATACGGAGATGATCATCTTCTCGGGGAACTCCAACAAATACCTAGCCCAAAAGATTTGCCATTATCTCGATATACCACTCGGAGAAGCCTTCGTGGGGGAATTTTCGGACGGCGAGACCCGTGTAGAGCTTGGGAATAATGTGCGTGGCCGCGATGTCTTTATTGTTCAATCGATGAGCAGACCTGCGAACCATCACATCATGGAAGCCGCAATCATGGCTGATGCCTGCCGACGGTCGTCAGCTCAGCGTGTTACGCTAGTCGTTCCCTATTTTGGATATGGCCGTCAGGAACGAAAGAGCGCCCCACGAACCCCAATCACAGCAAAGCTCGTAGCCGATCTTATCGAGGCGTCTGGGTTTAATCGCGTTCTTACGATGGAACTCCACACTTCCGCGATCCAGGGTTTTTTCAACATCCCTGTCGATCACCTCTATGTAAAGCCAGTCTTAAGTGAATATTTTGGAAAACTCAGCAATATCATGATTATATCTCCTGATGCCGGTGGCGTCGAACGAGCCCGCGCGATGGCAAAATTCTTCGAGTGTAGCCTCGCGATCATCGATAAACGCCGCGAGCGGCCCAATGAGAGCGAAGTAATGCACTTAATCGGTGATGTTACCGGAAAGGACTGTCTCATCATCGATGATATCGTCGATACCGGCGGAACCTTGGTTCAAGCCGCCGATGCAGTCTTGGCGCATGGGGCAGTTTCGGTTTCAGCAGCCATTACTCATCCCGTGCTAAGCGGACCAGCCGTTGAGCGGATTAAACATTCGAAAATAAAAGAGTTAATTGTTACCGATTCGATTCCGCTCTCCAAGGAAGCCCATGGCTGTAGTCAGATTGTGCAGCTTAGCCTGGCAGAATTATTAGGGAAAGCGATTCGCCGGATTCACAATGAGGATTCTATTAGTTCACTGTTCATTTAATTATAGAGAATTATAGGAATTTCATATATAAAAATAAGCTCACTTTTATAAGTGATTCCATTTATCTGGGAATTAAGGAGCTATAGTCATGGCAGGACAAGAGTCGATCACAATCACCATCGACGCAAAACAACGTGAAAAGGCCGGAAAAAATCATTGTAGAAAACTTCGCGCAACCGGAAAAATCCCGGCTATTTTGCTTAACAAAGGTAAGTCTACAGCAATAGAACTTGACCCAAAATGGCTCTCCAAAGCCTGGAAGGCAGACAAAAAGTTCAGCCTGAATTTGGATGGCGTTGCGAAGATGGTTGTTATTAAAGAGTTACAGGTAGATCCTGTGACGCGTACAGCTTTGCACGTCGACCTCATGTACGACGAGTGATATTGAGGTGAAGCTTCTTGTAGGACTCGGGAATCCCGAGCCAAGATACGAAACGACTCGGCACAATGCCGGTTTTCTTGTGCTTGATTTGCTGAGCGATGAGTTTGGTTTGACGTGGTCTCGCGAAATGTCAGCGTTTCGTGGAGAGCTTGCTAAAGGGCAGATTTGGAATGAATCATGTCTTTTACTCAAGCCGATGACGTATATGAATCTGAGCGGTCAGTCTGTAGTTCGGGTATTAAATTATTTCAAGCTGGCCGTTCAGGATCTTGTGGTGTTTTATGATGATGTGGATGTGCCGCGCGGAACAGTCAGAGCTAGGCTTGGCGGTCGAAGCGGTGGGCATAAAGGGGTCCAGAGTATCATTGAACACCTTGGTAGTGATGATTTTCATCGAATCAAGCTGGGTATAGGAAAGCCCGATTCGATGAACCAAGCGAGTGAAGAGGATCGTCCAAGATCTCGCGAAGGGCCTCAGGATGTATCGGACTGGGTACTAAGCCAGTTCACCGACGAGGAACTGAAGACGCTTGAGGATGTGATGTATCGAGAGGCGTGTTTACGGTTGAAGCAGTTTTTTCAGCAAGTGCGCGCTTCCGAGTGTGATGAATAAAAGAGTGATGAATAGGGTGAAAGACATCATAAGTAATTTTTTAAAAAATATCCTTTGAAGCTTTGGGCTTCTGTATAAACCATAAAGGAGGAATATCAAGTGATACGAGAGTATGAATTTACAGTGATCGCAAAACCGGATTTACCGGATCCCGAAAAGAAAGAGCTTTGGACACGTTATGAAAATTTCATGACCAAAGACGGCGGTGAGATTCTTTTGCGAGACGACTGGGGCATCAAGAAATTAGCTTTTCCAATCAGGAAGGAATTTCGTGGCCACTACGTCGTTTATGATTTTGTAGGAAAAGCTCAGAATTTAGCAGAAGCTGAGCGTCTTATGAGGATTGATGACCGTGTACTGCGTTATCTTTCCATACGACTTGGAGAAGAAGTCGATATTCCAACAAGAAAAGCCGAACTAGCGAAGGAAAAGGCAAAGTTAGCCTCTCTCAATGCAGAGGACCTTCCTCCCGTAGTTGTTGATGAAGATGAAGACGATAACTAAAACATGCTCATAAAGCTTCATTAATGCTGGAGAAAAACCATGAAAGTCATTTTAAGTCAAAATATCGCGTCGCTCGGAACGATGGGCGATATCGTTAATGTTAAAAACGGTTACGCCAGGAACTATTTGCTCCCCAGGGGTTTTGCTTTCATCTCAAGTGATCGCAATAAGGCGAATCTCGATCACCAACTAGGTGTGATTGAAAGGCGAAAAGCAAAAGTGCTCGCACAGGCCAAAACCGTGGCCGCGCAAATCGAGAAAACCTCCGTTACCGTGACAAAACCCGTTGGTGAAAACGAACGGATTTTTGGTTCCGTAACCGCAGCAGAGCTCGAAGAGCTTTTAACGCAAGAAGGCATCAAGATCTCTAAAAAGGATATTAATATTCTTGAAGACATCAAGAAAGTCGGCGTGTACTCCGCTGAAGTCAAGCTGCATCCTGAAGTGAGCGCGAAGTTTAAAGTATGGGTTGTTGCCCAGTAACTTTTAGCTATTTTTTATCAAATGATAAGTGACGCTTGTGGCCCAAGAAAGCATTCCATTGCCGCATTCGATTGAGGCTGAAAAGGCCGTTCTTGGAGCTATACTTAGAAACTCTGAATCCTTAACACTCGTTGCAGACGCTCTTCAAGCCAAGCATTTCTTCGTGGATTCGCATCGCCGAATTTTCGAGGCGATGCTGCAGCTCTTTAACGCCAACGAACCAACCGACATATTGACCGTCGCCGAAAAAATGAGGCATGGCGGCAATGATCGAGAGGCTTTGTCGCCTGCTTATCTTGTCGAGCTTACGGAAAACTGTCCTGTCACTCAGAATATTGAGTATTATTCGGACATTGTTAGAAAGCACTTTTACCTTCGACGCATCATCTTTTCTTGTCAGGACACGATGAAGCGTGCTTCGACTTGTGATGGAACGGTCAGTGCCTTTATCGAACAAGTCGAGAAAACCTTTTTGGAGATTGCGACAGATCACGATACATCGGGGCTTGTGGCTGCACGTAATATTCTCGATACGACTCTTAAGGAGTTGGAAGAGCGGCTCACGGCCGACAGCGCCATGACCGGTGTCTCATCGGGTTTTACAGATCTTGACAACATTACTGGGGGATGGCAAAAAAGTGATCTCATTATTTTGGCTGCCCGTCCGGCGATGGGCAAAACTGCGTTAGCCCTGAATTGGGCGATCAACGCGGTTAAAGCCGGCTCTCCAGTTGCGTTTTTCACGCTCGAAATGTCTAGTACTCAGCTTATGATGCGTCTTCTTTCTGCCGAGTCGCGAGTAGATTCGTCGAGGCTTCGCAAAGGTATCCTGACTTCTGATGAACAGGATCGATTGATGCATGGGGCCCGGGTGATCAATGGCTTTATGTCAACACTTGCAATCGATGAAACACCCGCGATTTCACTCGTTGAGCTGAGGTCACGCTGCAGACGATTTAAAAAGGAGCATGGACTAGGTCTTGTGATTGTAGACTATCTGCAACTTATGGGATCTCCGAGCTTTCAGCGGTCAGATAACCGTGAGCGAGAGATATCCGAGATCACAAAAGGCCTCAAAGGTCTCGCAAAAGAACTTCAAATCCCCGTCATCGCGCTCGCCCAGCTTAATCGTGGACCAGAACGAAGACCAGATAAAAGGCCCAATTTGAGCGATTTAAG
>CAILAO010000224.1 GCA_903832105.1 uncultured Pseudomonadota bacterium
CGTTTCCTCGACAGTTTCCGCAGCGGAGATCTCAGGGTCATCGTTACGAGTAAGGTCCTTAACGAAGGCGTTGATGTCCCTGAGGCTAATGTTGGTGTTGTCATTTCCGGCAGTGGCGGCGTGAGGGAACACGTGCAACGCCTCGGCCGTCTCTTAAGACATAAACCTGGAAAACGCGCAAAACTCTACGAAATCATCTCAAAAGGAACAAGCGAATTCTATGTGAGTAAAAGGCGAAGAAGACACAGCGCGTATACCAGTTCTAAATTTGGCCAGACAGCCAATTGAAATATTCTACACCTCCCAACTCTTAAAATGCCCAAAAAATAATCGTCCCAGGATTTTTATGCTTTACATAAGAATAGCATATTTTCTCAAACAATATTAATTGCTAACAACTCACTAAATCATTCTAGGACTGGACTTTTACACGGTACTTATCTAAGGAAGTGAATAGAGGCTACTTCGGGTTCTAAAGATTTAACAAAGGACGGCCGATACTTGACTACGAAGCATCAATTAAACGGGGATTCTTCTGAGGAAGGATTAAAACACACGGTTATGCAAGGCGAGGGGAAAAACGTGCGAAATGGAATCAAACAAGATAAATCATCTAATTCGCAGGAACATGCACGTTCGCCTAAGCATCATGTCTCACCATCTGATGAAGAAAAAGACCTTCTGGTTAGCAATAGAACCGAGGAGTTTTACAAAACTTTTGAAAAAGTTCGTAAGAAAAACCTGCTTATTTGCATCAAGGGCTACCCGGACCCCGACAACATTGGAAGCGCCTTAGCTCTTCAATGGGTAGCTTCGCACTATGAGATGTTTTCAACAATTATCTATTTTGAAGAAATCTCCCACCATGAAAATCGCGCTCTTGTTAAAAAACTTGACCTTGAATTAGAGCATGCCGACAAAAACTTCGACACGTCGAAATTCGATTTTTACGCGATCAATGACGCGCAAAACACAGATCTTCCGATCACACTTCCACCCACGTGTGAGCTTCTGGTTTTCGTCGACCACCATAAAACCTTGGGCACGATTCAAGGCCGATTTGTCGATATTCGCGAGTGGTCCGGCTCAACTTCGGCAATTTACACTGAGTATCTCCTGAACGGGCCGTTTCTTTTCGACAGTACGGACGATCCGCAAGCCAGCAAAATAGCCACTTCTTTGGTGCACGGAATCCGCTCCGACACTAATGACTATATCAATGCCTCTTATCTTGATTATCGCGCTAGCGAGTTTCTCGCTAAGCATGTCGACCGAGACCTACTTGCGCTAATTTCACGTCAGTCGATCCCAGCAAAAACGATGGATCTGACCCAAATTGCTTTGCAACGCAAAGATATTCGCGGAACCTTTATGTTTTCCGGGGTTGGCTTCGTCAGGGAAGAAGACCGTGATGGTATTGGCCAATGCGCTGATTACCTCCTCTCTCGCGAAGGAATCGAAACCGTGGTCGTCTACGGCGTGGTAGGAAACTCCATGATCGATGGATCACTACGCACCAAATCGCATACTCTGGACCCTGACAAGTGGCTTAAAGATGTCTTTGGTCATGACAAAAACGGAACGTTTTACGGAGGCGGCCGAAAGAACAAAGGGGGATTTCAAATTCCTCTCGGTGTATTCGCAAAATGCTCCGACAAGGAACTTCTGTGGATTTTGATCAAAAAGACCATCGATGAACTCTTCTACGAGAAGATCGGCGTAGAAGGCAAAACATCGATTGATGGTGATTTATCATCGACGAAGGTGTAAGTGGAGTTTTTACTCAGTTCGTTCAACTCTTTTTAACGTCAACTCAATCCTGATTTTACCAGCAAGGGCTTCGGCGTATTTGGAAGTCGAGGACATGATTTCTTTGACGTTATCTGGAAGCATTTTCCCGGCAAATTCAGAACCGGAGTCTTCCAAAACAAGATTTGCGATCGCGAGCGGTCTCGCGCTCCACCACATTTCATAACGTGCGAAACAAAAAGAGGCACCGTGGTCGATACCCTTAAAACCTTCTGCCTTCATTTCCCATTTAATAACGCTATCCAGTTCGTCCGGCATTTCCAATGGTTTGAAATGCTGATTAATATCGATAATGCGTAAGCTTATCTTCCCATCATAATTTGCCGTGCTACCGTCTTCCGCGAGATACGTGGCTCTATAGTTATTTTCCTCGTGGTAGCCCTTGAATTTCGACATGTCTTGAATGACAGGACCAACGAGGAATGGCCTGGAGGGCTCAAAGGCATACTGTCCGACTTTCGCTCCGCGGAAAATCATACCGTCGCTTTCTTGACTGGATTTTCCCGTCTCCGGTTCGACGACCGGAAGCGGTGGCACAACCATATCAAGAGAAAATTCCGCTGGCACCCCCATGCAGGAAATCATCTTGGCATTGGCGTTTTGGGCCTGCATGTTTTTCATGATATTCAGTTCAATTTCGCCCTCGCAGAAGACCATTTGAGGAGCCAGGCCGTCGCCTGTGTTTCCAATGGAAAGCTTGTAGATACCCTTTACTGCTATCTGAGTGGAAGGATCAACGGTCACATCAGAGGATGCGGCACTGACCAGTCCTGCTTTGGATGCGGGTTTTTCCTGAGTTGAGCCAAAGCCCTTGTCGAAAACCCTATCTTTGCTACAGCCAAACAGCAGAATAGCGAGTATTATCGAAACATATGTCGTACGCATGATCATACCGGGTCTCCTTTCGTCACTTATCCAGAGACTTAATCTTCGCAACCACGACCTTTGCGAAGCTGTCTAACATAGTTTTGATCTGGTCCTGAAAAATCGAATCAACGCCAATTGAATGCATCTTCATATTAACATTCAGATCGATATAAATATCACTGTCGTACGGAATGATGAGTACAAGTATTTTCACCGAGCTTAAAAGCGATTGTTCAAAGGGCACTTCGTTCGGAGTTTCAACGGCCACAGCAATAGCCCCATCGTAAATCCCACCGTCAATGTTGAAATCATTATTTAAGGTGATTTGTCCGGTTGCTGTAATGGTCAACGCAAGGTGAAATTCGCCTGTCTGTTGATTGAAAACAGGCGGATCTTTTATAATGACTTTTGGCGTGACCATACTAGTCACATCTTTTTTTAAACTTGAATTTTCCTGATCAAGTGAAGCATCGCCTCCAAAGATACTGATTTCGCTCCCTGCTTTCGTTTCCGAAGCAGACATTCCCTGGAGTGATGACGATAGCATCGAAACAACACCAACAAGAGTTCGATTAACCCATAGCTGGGACCTTGCTTTGATCTCGACTAGGGTGTCTTTCCCATCACTCGAAGTCGCGTCTGGAAGTGAGCCTCTCTCAAAACCCGCAAATTTAAGTTCTTTATCTTTTCCTGAAACCAAATTGTTTAAGTGCTGGGCATCACGGCCCGCGCCCTTGCAATCTTCAGAGCTGAGCGCCACACCTGAGAGTGTCGGTGATGCTTTGCGTCCGCTCAACGAACTGCAGAGACTAAAAGCTTTACCACCTAAGCTTTCATCCTTCTCAAATATGGCTGTAACATCGGAGGCTTTCTTGGTTGGAGCTCCACAGGACACGAACACAGATACTGAGGCAACCCCAGCTAACACCAGGAAATGTAACCTGAATCTTGTCGAAATCCCGGAACGATTCACTATTCGAACTCCTATCCATTCCAAGCGAATGATTAAAGAGGGCACACACCATCTTCCGTCTGACCCACTTATCGGCAAAAAGTTACTCAAACTTTAGAGGGATTAAAAATGCCCTTATAATATAAGGAGTTGGTGATGCTGTTTTTTTGGGTCGGCGAATCTAGTCATAATAACGTTATAACGTTGAAACCATTCAGATTATGACAATGATTAAGTCTAAGCCTTTCAAGGATTTCAACCTTAACCCAGTGCCATTCTGTACGCGCCCTAGTTTTTTCCACCGCCTAACAGCTCTTTTACGGTATCAATAATGTTTTACCCGGACCACTTGAATGGTCCTATACAGATTTGAAGTCGCATAACCTCATAAATATATTAATATAATACGATTTTTCTAAAGTTTTCAAAAAACGTTCCGATAAGTTTTATAGATAA
>CAILAO010000225.1 GCA_903832105.1 uncultured Pseudomonadota bacterium
GGCTTCCTTGGCGCAACAGCATGGTATGTCGTAGTTCGAATTAAGTCCAGGTTATCAAAGAAAAGCGCACAGAAAAATTCTTAGTTTGGCGTTGTGGTCAAGAAAGTTCCAGTTGAATGAACTACTACCGACGCAACAGGCCGAGTGACAAAAATCCTGCGCCACATCCAAATACAAATCAAATAAAGGTGTGAGCATAGGGCGTTAAATCGTATCGGTTCTAAGTCTGTTTTGCTCAGATTCGGAACCATGTTCGAGTTTCTCCTGACTCGTTGGAGAGACGGTGGATTTATCCAGTGAACCCACTATTACGCTCAACGCATAGACAGTACACATTAGGGAGAAAACCAAAGGTATATGATAAATCGATGTCAATCTGTGAACAAAGGAACCAATAATTGAAGAAAATAGTCCACATGCCACCATGAATATCAGTGGCCTTTTTGAGAAGGTCGACCTATAAAGTCTTGCCGTAACTGATATGATAAAGGAGTAGTAGAGAAGGAAACCTAAAATGCCTGTTTCTGCCAACCTGAGGAGATATTCGTTATGAACAGTGAAAACCCATTTGCCTATAAGCTCTGCGGGTATGAACTTGTCAACCACGAAGGCGTAATTCGAAGGTCCGATTCCAATAAGAAAGTTGGCTTCAAAAATCCTGTACGCTGTGATGATCAGAGGCCATCGCTCCTCTCCGTAGACCCCCTTAGCAAACCTTTCATAGACAATCGGGATCGATACCATCACTGCAAGAAGAGTGGCTGTTATCGCAAGCAAGATCTGTCCCTTTGATAGCCATCCTCTTCGATAGCTGATAAGAAATGAAGTAAAAACTCCTATTCCAAATACCGCCGCCGTGATTCTGGTCTGGCTGGTTATAACGGCCACCGAAATCAGGAAAATGGAAAAAATAATCAGAAACTTCTTGAACACGTTGTTAACAAGGAACAAACCGATCAGAAAAATCGGAAAAACGGTTGACAGAAATATTGCGCAAGCGTCAGGAGTGCTCAAGAAACCAACAGACCTGAAACCTTCGGGACCAATGTAAATTTCATATTGACCCTGAAGTAAATAATTCTTTTTCACTATAAACTGGAATATCATAAAGGCTGATTCTATTAGACAAGCGGCGCAAAGGGCGTAAACAACTACTTTTAAATCATATTCGTCTCTTATGTTGTTGATAAGATAAAAATAAAAGAGAAAACCCTTCGCATGAACAAATCCCTCGTATAAACTGTAATCCAGTCTTGTGGATGAAATAACGCCTGAAACAAAAATGAAAATGACCCAAGCCAGAAAAAGCGCCCCCAATCT
This sequence comes from uncultured Pseudomonadota bacterium, assembly GCA_903832105.1. Lineage (GTDB taxonomy): Bacteria > Bdellovibrionota_B > Oligoflexia > Oligoflexales > CAILAO01 > CAILAO01. The sequence goes on from CAILAO010000225.1 coordinate 1,321, forward strand.
TCCACCGAGTGTCATCGGATGAATTGTTCCCCTATTAGCGGCTAAACTTAAGCCCCAATGAATGTAACAAAGTAACAGAGCGACATCCGTAGCTTCCAGCCTTATCCCAAAAGAAAAAGGCGGGGCGAGAAAACGAGGTGGTTCGTATGTCAAAAAAAAACCATAATAAAAGGCGAGCCCCACCAGCATCGTAAAAATGAGAAACGTTTTTATGTTCCTGAGAAAAATAGCTACGCTTGCGAAAAATAAAATGCTTCCGTGTATGAATATTACTCCGCGATAGCCGGTACTAAGAATCATGACGTAGAGATAGCCGCCAATTAATGCAAATATGGACATCGCAATAAAAAGTTTCACATTTTTCGAAAATAACGCGGGATGGTCCATCATTTGCCCTGGCCAACACTCGTTAGCGCAACCAATTAATTTTATTAATTCAAAAGGATCCTTTGCCTCTCAAAATCTCTATTATCGTTTTAAACAGTATTTTTAAGCAAATTTTTTTGTGAGGAATCTCTTGACACATGTTTAGCGATGATCGTTTTTTGCTTTATAGATCTTGCGGTCTTCTTCACGCGAGCGCAACAGGCCGGTCAATAAAAATCCTGCACCACATTTCAATGCAAATCATCGCAAAAATTGAATATGAGGCGTCAAC
>CAILAO010000226.1 GCA_903832105.1 uncultured Pseudomonadota bacterium
AAAGTTTTTTAACCTTAGCTCTATATTCCATAATAAAACTCCTTGAGTTGAATTTATAAATAGATTATTTCTATATAAAAATTGATGATGAAAATATTGCCTCAGAGATTAATTTCTCTGAGGCAAGTTTTAACGCTGGTTTTCAACGCAATTTGAAGTTGATAGCTTCAAATTTGCCAAGTTCTTGATCTCCTTTGAATCGGAGATTCGATACTTGATTTTCAGCGGCAGGCCCTCCGGCGGTAGAATTTTTGAATTCTTAATGCCAGAGTTGGTCCATTTGTCGTCGACTTTTGAATCTTCGTCTCTCATTTTTTGCATGAATACTTTTGGAAATTGTGAAGCGAAGGCTTTGACAAACTCTGTCGGGCTGTAAACAACCATCAAGTTGTCTCGATATTCACGGCATGTATCGACGGGAATCCCGTTAACACTAATTTGTGCTTGAACATCATCCACGTCTGGAACTCTTGCATCTTCAGATATATAATACCTGGAGTTTACGAGTTTTCCATTTTCAATCCGGTAATTTCCACCCAGCAATTTTACCTCACCTGAGTTGCCACCTTCTGAGAGATTTTTCAATATCTCATTATATGCCCTACTATAGAAGGGGTTGACACTAATACGAGTGTTTAGGATCACATCAACTTGCGTTGCTCCAATCCGTTTAATTTCGTAACCTTCATAGATTACGTTGTACTTTTCGCTTACTGGGCGGCTATCCAGAATTCTAACCATCTCCGCGAATTTTTTGATCTGCTCTTGCCGTTGGGCTACATTGTTATAATCCCTGATCACATCCTCGTATGTGATCAATTTGACGTTATCCCGGAGAATTGTATTAATTTTTTCTTCCGAGAGAGTTACGTCCAGGGTGAGCAGGATCATGTTGTCTATGTTGGATGTTTTGATAATGCGATAGTTTTTCACATAGCCAAGCGAAGCAGCCACAATCTGATCCTTCTGGACCTGATAATTTTGAACGTCCGTCACCCCATAGACCAAAGCGCCGGTGTACATTTCGACGGCTTCCCGTAGACCATTACCGATAGCTTCGTCTTTCGTTGTGCCAGAGCCAGTTACGACCACGGCCCAGGCGTTTGACGTTATCAATAACATCATAATAACCACTAATAATTTTTTCATAATTATCTCCTTATCTCCTTCTTAATGAACAAATTATAGCTCCTAAGAGCCACATTTGTGTCAACAGTTTTTGTACAACTGCCGACACTTCTGTGCTTGGTGTTTGGATAAATGTATATATCGCAAACACCAAGCAAACAATTGTTTGCCACATTCTTTCTACCTCCTTTTCTGGAAGTAGTAATCGACATCCTCTCCGGCATAGTGATAACCGCAGAGCCAGTACTGATTCTGATCTCTCAGAATCTTAGCTCCTGTTTTCACGATGACGGAGTTGTAGTTGGTGTTGAGATAGGTTAATCCATTGCGATACTCGTTGTAATCCCTCTTGAGTATTGCAATCACTTTCTGCAAACTAATTTTAACGTTTTTCATTCTTTCTCCTTTCAATAGCTAATTTCAGTGATTTCTACTCGGTCATAATGCAACATTGTGTTGAAAATGTCTTGAGTTGATATCGTGTTGAAAATGTCTTGAGTTGATTTTGTAAACTTTCCATCCTTTGTATAGGTTGGGTGAAATTCCATGATTTCAGCAGTTGTGCCACTTTTATTGTAACAAACAATTCTGTATCTTCTTGGTTTCATTCTTTGAAATCTCCTTTCATTTCGGCTAGTTGTCCGTTAGCGATAGCTATATCGCGGGTATATACCATCTCATAGATTTGTGCTCTTTGGTAGTTTGTCCAAATAGCACCAACTCCAGTGACATTCGCTAAGAATACCATTACTATAGGAGTCTCTATAAAAATGATATATAACAAGTATATAATTCTGTTCATAGAGCCTCCTTTCGTTTTATTCTTTATAGTAATCGTGAATGTTCTTCTTAATCTGTGCTTCACAGAGATCACAGATTACCTCTTCCTCCTTTGTGGATTGATCTGCTAAAATTTCTTTTCTGCAGATCCAACATGAACGCTTGGTTTGCATTTTTCAGTTCTCCTTTCAGAAGTTAAAAAGACCTAGAGCGTAATGC
>CAILAO010000227.1 GCA_903832105.1 uncultured Pseudomonadota bacterium
AGCGGTGCTTCCCGGAGTTGTCCCAGCGGTGCTTCCCGGAGTTGTCCCAGCGGTGCTTCCCGGAGTTGTCCCAGCGGTGCTTCCCGGAGTTGTCCCAGCGGTGCTTCCCGGAGTTGTCCCAGCGGTGCTTCCCGGAGTTGTCCCGGAAAGATTACCCGACAGCACCTGATCCAAAACACTTACAGTTTCGGCGGCTGCAGTTTTATTCGGATCGATCGCACACGTTTTTTCGACTTTCAGTTTTTCAAGTTCACAATCTACAGTTTCTGCATTCCAAAGGGGAACGTAGAGATCGGTTGTGAGATGTTCCTTCGAAGGTCCATTTGCATCAAACATCAGGGCGTGTTTCAATTCATAATCTTGCTTCATGTCCTTATTACTTAAAGAATTGCTAAGAAGTGTCGTTAAGTCAGGTTTAGCCGCCTGATTCGCGACAAATAGACCGCCATGGGCTTTAAAGAAGTACATAATCTTGTCGTACTTATTCCCAGCGATTTCTTTGACGATGGCTGAGATCATCTTAGGCATGTTAAGCTCAAACGGAGTGTCTGCGGTTTTTTGAGCTAGACTTGAGCCATTCCACATGAATTCTCTGTCTTCCCCCACCCAGATATCGTTTTTCCATTGGTACGTTGTCGATCCAATGGAGCTATCATTTTCGGCAGGTCCATCAAGTATCCAGGCAAATGTCATTTCTCCAGTGGGTGTCTTACCTAGAAGATCTTTACAGCGGTTTTCTGCAAATCCCAGCATGAAGTTGTTTTGAGCAGAAATGATTGAGGCCCAAAAACGTTCAGAGGCAAGAGCAAGGTCTTTTGTCGAAAGATCTCTCGATTTTTCGTTTAAACTCCAAAAATCAAAACTTCCCATATAATCACCGTTACCAACAAAAACGACCAGGGTTTTTTGGTTACATGCCGTATTCAAAAGATCGGGATTAACAGATCTTAAGTCAATCAGTCCTGCAACAGTTTTATCAGCTTTTGGTACTGATTGTTCCGTTGGTTTTTTCTTACATGTGGCTGTAAAACAGATAAGCAACGAAAGAGCCGTAAGGTAAAGACAAAAAAAACAAAAACGGCGTCGGTTACTTTTTCTCATTACGCACTCCTTGTAAGGGAATTTTCACTTTAGAGGCGAGATTAACGTGTCTAACGACATTGCTATAATGATATTGTACCAAATCTGATCAAAGTCTACGATTGTGGGCCGAAATACCGATGAATCGATAGACTTAAAATTGTCTTTCTCAAACCGTCAATATTTTGACTTAAGTTGCGACTCTTTTGTTTGTTTTGATAAATACGCCTTCGATATTATGCTATTTCCGGCGATTACCCATTAAAGTGTGAGGTGTTTCATAAGAAAGATGGTTTTAGCTTCTTGTGCCATATTAGCGTTTTTCTGCCTATAGGGTTTACTTCTTTAAATCCGACTGTGGCGCGAACAAAGCATCTAATTCAGGCTTATAGGACAACGTGTAACAGTCACTAGAATCTTTAGAAGACTCCTGATCGAGTTTTCTGAGGTTCTCAAGAAACTCTGAAAAAGACTTTGAATGAAGAGGTTTTCGCGATAAGAAGTGGCTTGGCAGACTACTACTGATTTTTGACCAGATCATCTTTACAAAGGAAAGCCCAGTAGTCCCGGTTTCAAAATCAGTAATAGTCATCGGACAGCCTCGCGCTAAAGTAACCAAATCGTAGTAGAGTTTTTTCCACGCCGAGAGATCTGTTCCGCAAAAGCGAAGGAAAAATCCCTTTTTAACGGCTTTTAGCAGCATCTTATGATCTTCGTGCTGCAGCATTTGGAGAAGGCCAAAGCATGCAAGCGAAAAGACCAAACAGTCAAAAGATAGCGTTTCGTTTTTTGAGGTACGAAGCTCTTGAAAGATCCAAGGGTTTCGTAGAATACCTCTACCTATAAGAAAAGAGTTTATAGAAGGAGCTGTTCTTCGTATGACTTCGAGCTTATTGAAAGAAAAGATGTCGCCAGAACCTATGATCTGGTATTTGACTTGAGCTTGGGCGGATTCAACTAAAGCCCAACGCGCGTTTCCCGTATAATTTTCTTTTGATGTTCGGCCATGTATCGTAAGGTGTGCCAGCGGCAAAGAAGAGATGGCCCGGAGAAGGACAGGGAATTCAGCTTCACGCTCAAATCCTATTCTCATTTTCACGCTAATTTTTTCTGGCCCTAGTTCTTTGATAAGTGTTTCAATGAATGTTCGAAACTTTTCAGACGACTGGAGAAGAGAGCTTCCTCCGCCTCGAAAAACCGACGTGGGGGCAGGGCAACCGCAATTCAAATCGACATGGTCAGTGAATTTTAAAAAGTACTCGGCAAATCTTAAGAAGTCTTCGACACGATTAACCATAAGCTGAGGTATAAGAGGATAAGTGACATCATCTTTAACATCAAAAATCTCCGGAGCATATATCAGTGGGATTTTCTTAATATCGTCGCTTTTAGTAACCCGGAGAAAGGGCGCTATTGCAAAATCTGGCGACGAAGTCTGTGAGAACCAGAGTCTTGAGGCAAAATTCGTTGCTGTTAACATAGGAGCAAGCCCAAAAGGACCTTTAAGAGAGGTCGATAGCGATTTCGACGGCTTTATCATCTTTTCTGCTATTTCCCGGAGGGATGTGCTGCTACACCGTTTTTTGTTCTAATCCATTTTATTTTATTGGACAACAGAGTTTGTTGAGTTGAAGGGACTTCGATATTCCGCTAAGATGAGACCACATATGAGTGAGATGCCAAAGAAACCAATGACAATAAAAGGATACAAGAAGCTCGCGATAGAGTATGAGCACCTTTTGAGGGTCGAAAGACCAAAGATTGTTCAAGGTGTTGCAGATGCGGCAGCTGAGGGCGATCGATCGGAAAATGCAGAATATATCTATGGCAAAAAGAAGCTTCGCGAGTTGGATAAGCGTCTTCGCTATTTAACGCAGATACTCAAGGATGTTCAGCTAATCGATCCCGAAAACCTTAGTGGCGAAACAGTGTGTTTTGGATCAACCGTCATCATTGAAGATGGGAACGGGAAGAGAAGGGAATGGATGATTGTTGGTGAGGGTGAAGGTGAAGGAGGGCGTTTTATTTCCTGGAAATCTCCGGTTGCCCAGGCCCTTATAGGGAAAAAAATTGGTGCGGTTGTGAACGTTTTAGTCCCTGCAGGGGAGATAGACCTCACCGTTATAGGGCTTAAATTTGGTGATAGTCGCGTGGTGTGATAGATTGAATCAAAAATCCGAATCACAACTTGAACGAGAGGACTTATCAAAGAAGCTTGATCCCCATAAGGGTCTTTTTTTGCCATACGGCTGCGGCGCAGTTTTGGTTAAAGATGGGCAAAAGTTGAAGAACGCTTTCAGTTTTAACTCCGATTATTTGGCTGACGTATATGATCCTCAAACATCGTCGCCCGCAGACTTTTCTCCTGAGCTTACGAGACATTTTCGAGGTCTGAGGCTTTGGTTCAGTTTGAAACTGTTCGGTTTGGCTGCTTTTTCGGCTGCCTTAGAAGAAAAGCTTTCGCTCGCGCAGTATGCTTATCAGGAGCTTTCTAAAAATCCTGCTGTTGAAATGGGTCCTTTTCCGCAGCTTTCGACGGTCACGTTTCGATTAAAGTCTGACAACGAAACAGATGCGCTGCTACGAAAACTGTTGAACCGTGGTAGAGTTCATTTAAGTTCGACAAGATTGAAAGAACGGCTCTATTTGCGCCTCTGCATCTTATGTTTTCGATCTCATCAGAAAGATGTTGATGTGGCGTTAGAGGAAATCAGGTGTACCATCTCCACGCTGCAAGAGTAATTTGATAATCCGCGAAGATGCAAAAGGGTTTTTTCCCAAAGTTGCTATAGCAAGTTTTAACCGGATTAAAACTCTGCGCCGACGCCAATGTTATCGGGCTTTAGACCTTTGTTATAGATGCGATATTTTTTCCCGTCTGTTTTGTCCTTCATTTCTACTCCTACGTCGAGATTCGGCATAACTTTTGGTGATACGGTAGAACCATCAGGAGTTAGGATTGGTACGGGCACGTTCACTGGAGCCGCATAAGTCGGGCATTTCTTTCTAATTGTCGATTGAATTAGACTCGCATAAAGCGTGAGCTCCGTTGAAAGGCGGGTTTCAGCCCTCAGAAGTTGAGTTTTGTCTTGGGTGCTATCATCAAGACAGCGCTTATCGCCAGGTTTACACGGCTTTTTATGTTCGGGCGAATTAGTGCAAAGCGCTTGCTCTAGATCGCTTTTATTGAACTTATCGAAACGTGGAACATAAATAGAGCCGGTATTAGAAGAAAACTTCCAATATTTTACTCCGTTCATGATGACTTCACTTTCCTTTAGTGACTCGATATCCGCAGGTTTCGGGTTATTGACCTCATCACGCTCGATGGGAGCCGACAAAATTAGGCTTGCTGGATCGAGCTTTTGATCCTCCGCGAAACAAAGACTCCATACTGGCAGAATCAAAGTGGTGAGCCAGAGTGAGGACTTAAACAAAACGTCTTTCATGAATTCTCCAAAACTATTTTAAAGATCGAATAAGCCAAAGGATAAAGGAGACCAAAGCGCTAACAATCAGACAAGTGGCTATAGGAAAGTAAAACGTTGTTCCGCCCTTTTTGAAGGACAAATTTCCCGGGATATTGTTTAATCCAAGTTTATCACCATAGTGCACGACGATTCCCGCGATAATCACAAAAAGTCCAATCCAAATAATCCAACGTCCCATGGTGGTTTCCTCAAAATAACGCCAAGTGAGTGACAACCTCTAGAATTCACATGAATTCTAGTTCAGACGTGTCAAAAAAAGCAAGCGAGATGTTATTGTGGCAAAACTCCAAGGTCAAATCCCGGATCACCTAACAAATTTGACTCCAGAAAGATTTTCTGGGCCAATAATGAGATAGCCCTCCGGTTCTTCTTCTTTTGAAATTTTCCTCTTGGGTTTGTTATCAACAAAAACGGTGGATCCTCAAAATCGCGATCATATCCACGTTTAAGTTCGGTGGTATCATAAACTGGTTTCGCTATAATCGCGAGTCGAGTCATAACGACGGTACCCCCCCGAAGAAGACTATTGTTAAATACTCTGTTTGAATAATTTTGATTTTTAACTATCTGATATTGTTGGGCATGTAACGGCACACTAAAGTTTTATAAAAAACTTCCGATGTTTATAGATAACGAGTGTTGAAGGGGGATTTATGGACACTTTCTATAAAAGTTTTGCGATAACATTTTTTTTCATTAGTGCTGTCGGACTAGCGCCTTTTTCTCATGCTGAAGAATATAGCCTATCTTA
>CAILAO010000228.1 GCA_903832105.1 uncultured Pseudomonadota bacterium
GGGATTTCATAAAGAAGCTGAAACAATTGGGGTTTTCCGCCCCGGAGCCGGGCAGCCGTCATTTTTATATGCGATATGGAAGTTATACTCTCACCTTGCCGGGCAACAGGGAATATTCTGTTTTGCAGCTCATGATGCTTCTTAAAGAAATTGAACATGGTATAGGCCGAACGATTTCCGCTGAGGAATGGAATAATTGAGCTGTATGGGGGATTCTTTTTTTTTGGCTCATCGTGTAGGAGTGTGGGTAAACTGATGAGCTTTAGACGCTAAACATGGCTTCAGATAAGGATAAAAGCGCTTTTAAGGAGGGCAAAAAATCCGTATGATTTGTGATGGGCAAAAAGAGACGATTACTGGACGAATATCAATTCCCCGGATTTCGACCGCGATCAGAAATACAGGGGATATTTGGAGACCCGAAAGCTCGCATAATCCGTCTTGCAAGGACTAAAAAAAAACAGCATGCGGATGTTGCAGCACCGTGCATCGCAGCCACTACGACAAGAAAGCACGACAGATACGGGATTTGTCCTGTGGGGATGCACGGATATATTTGGAGGTTGCGGTACGAAGAGTCAAGTGCAAGAAGTGCGGAACAGTGAAACGAGAGAAATTGCCCTGGCTGGCAAACAATCCTTTTTACACAAAGCGCTTTGCTTACTACGTGGGACGGAAGTGCCGATCCATGACCGTCAAAGATGTAGCAAGAGAGTTGAGACTGGATTGGCACGCGGTGAAGGCCCTGGAAAAGGAGTACATGCAGGAGCAGTTGCGGCGCAATCCGGTGGCAGCGCCCAGGGCAATCGGGATAGACGAAATATCTCTGCGCAAAGGGCATACCTACCGAATAGTGGTCAGCGATCTGGAAAGAAAGAAGCCAATCTGGTTTGGTGGCGAGGACCGCTCAGAGGCAAGCCTTGATCTGTTTTACAACTCATTGGGATCGAAGAAGAGCAAGAAAATTGAGCTTGCGGTAATGGACATGTGGAAAGCCTTCGAGAAATCGACGAGGAACAATGTTCCCCAGGCGGCAATCCTGTACGACAAGTTTCACGTTATGAGGCATCTGGGAGAAGCTTTGGACAAGGTACGGAAGATGGAATACGGGCGTCTTTCAGGGAAAGATAGGTCATACATTAAGGGACAAAAGTATACGCTTTTGTCGAACCGAGAGAACCTAAAACTTGAAGGACGCAAAGCATTAAAGAAACTTCTGGGGGCTAATAAACGGCTCAATACAGCGTATCTTTTAAGAGAATCCTTTGGACAACTCTGGAGTTACAAGACGGAAGGCTGGGCACGACGGTTCTTCGACAACTGGAAGGAATCGCTGAAATGGCAAAGACTGGAACCCTATGAGAAGTTTGCTGCGATGATCGAACGTCACTGGGACGGCATCGCCGCTTATAGCAAGCCTGCAAATAAAGTTTCATTAGGTTTTGTCGAAGGATTGAACAACAAGATTCGGGTGATTCAAAGAAGGGCTTACGGGTTACGCGACGAGGAGTATCTCCGATTGAAAATCCTTACCTGTATGCTCAAAGAGATATAAAATGACCCACACTCTTACGCGAAGACCCACTCTTTTGCTACCCCATCCATACTGCCAGCATTGTAATGTTGCTCAGATTTCAGTAGTCCGTTTTCATAGAATTCTTTAGCTATACCCTCCAGATTGTTATTCTTGTAAGGTTTCTCGGATTTA
>CAILAO010000229.1 GCA_903832105.1 uncultured Pseudomonadota bacterium
ACGTATACGTCCTCATAGACATAGACTTGAAACTTGAGACTTAAACGTGATCTATTTCTTGAAGCTTGAGCTTTTTCGCAAAAACTTCTACGAGAAATACGGCGAAGTGTGTGATCAAGTAAAAGTCTTCCGAAAGAGATCACGTTGAAACCATAAGATTATGACAATGATTAAGTCTATGTCTTTCAAGGATTTCAACCTTAACCCAGCGCCATTCAGTACAGCTCCCGTATACGACTTGGTCTCCGCTGGGAGCGTGTCCCCGTCACTTTGGCCCACCTAAGTTTCCGTTGTTAAACGACTGGAAATGAAATAGAACAGTTTAGTTGTAGACATCTGCGGCGCTCTTAAAGGTTTTTGTGAATTAACATTTGGAGGCACTTCGGTCACATGAACAATCTTGATCTCTTGATTTATTCAGCCATAACTCTTGCCATCGTCAGCTTTATCTTTATTATTTGGGGATATGTTAAAACCCTTAGAAATTCGCCTCGTGAGCTGTGGTTTCTTTATGCCTCAAAGATCATTGAGTATGGAGCATACGGCGCTGCTAATTTGTCGTTTGTTCTTTATCTCTCGAAAGACTGCGGCCTCAGTGACATCAAAGCCGGATCTTTCATAGGGTTTTGGTCGATTTTCGTTACGATTGCAACGATCCTTGTTGGTTCTGTTGTGGACGCTATTGGGGTTAGACGAACGCTTCTTATGGGAACTATTTTCTTGATTCTTGGAAGAATCGTATTTCCACTAACAAATAATATTTACTTAGTTGCGACGCTCGGATTTTTTCCGATCGCGCTAGGAATTGGAATTCTTGGACCTGTGCTTTCGATTGGCGTCAAACGGTGGACGACGCGGGAAACATCAACACTCGGGTTTGGATTGCTTTATACCCTGTTTAACGTCGGATGGGCTCTCGGCGGATGGATCTTTGATCGCGTCAGGGTTCCACTTGGAGGGCACGCGATCGTTCAGGTACCCTTTGTGGGCTCGATGTCAACCTACCAGATCATTTTCGCTACGAGCTTCTTCCTCACATTTCCCGTGCTGTTTCTCACTTATTTTATGCGAGAGGGGGTTGAGTTTACCGCGGAAGGGAAGGTGGTTATTAATCCACCAAAAGAAAAGATGGTCGGCAACATTTTTACTGTCATGGGTGCTGTTATCAGAAAGGCTGCGGCTGATACCATCAAAATATTCAAATCGGTTGTGTCTGAAAAGTCGTTTTGGGTTTACATCGGCATGCTGGGTCTACTTGTCTTTATACGTCTTGTTTTCTTTCATTTCCATTATACCTTTCCAAAATATGGGACTCGCGTCTTGGGTGAGGCCGTCAAAATCGGTTCGATTTATAGCGTGCTCAACCCAGTCATGATCGTTTTTCTAACCCCCGCGTTTTCTGTTCTTACGCGAAAGATCAGTTCCTATCGAATGATGATCGTCGGGACTCTTATTTCATGTTCTGCCATCTTCGTAGCGTCTCTCCCTGGTGATACGTTTGCTTCGCTTATGAATACATGGGTTGGTGAAATTGTTTTCAATCGATGGCTTGAAGTTCCGTTGGCTCTGCAAAAGCCAGTATTCTTGAACCTTGTATTCATGGTGATCATCTTTACAACGGGCGAAGCGATCTGGTCCCCGAGACTACTTCAATTTTCAGCGGAAATTGCTCCCCATGGAAAAGACGGAACTTATGTCGCAATGTCTTATCTTCCATACTTCTTGGCGAAAATGATAGCGGGTCCGCTCTCGGGTTGGTTGGTTCAGACGTACACCCCAGAAGGCGCCTCCTCGTATCCTAATCATTTTTGGGTTTGGATATGGATCGGCGGTATGGCATTTATTTCACCGCTTGGTCTCATCATCTTTAGGAAAGTTTTTTATCGAGCGGAGATGGAACACGGCGAAAGGGCTGCCAGAGCCTAAGCTTATTGAAGCTCAAGCCCTGCGAAGCGGCCCTGTTCTATTCGCACAGTGCAGATGTCTTTAAAATCGCCTGTGCAAAGGTTTGCGATCCAACGGTCATCATATCGGCCAACTGCAACTTCGCCCCTTCTAATCAGTGTTTTGCCCTCCGTGGCGTCGAATTTTACAGAGAATTTTACGGTAGGATCAGGAAGACACGGTTGTCCGGAAAGATACGCAGTTACAGCAGCGCTATCGACAATCGTGTGGAGACAGTTTTCCGCTAATTTTAGTCCTTGCGCCTCTAGCTTTAATTGAAGTGGCGAGTCTAGTTTTAGATTAAAACCTTGCGTTGACTCGATATATCTTTCGGGACTGTTGTCGATAATGGCATGAGTCGTCTCATCGGAGTTTCCGCTATTGCCCTTGATCAGCAGGCGAAACCCAGCGAATTTTCCATCTTTGATTATCAGCTTGCATACACTTTCATATTTATCAGTGCAAAGTCTTTTGATAGTGAGATGTCCCTCGACATCATTAAGCCCCCATGCCTCACCAACGACGACTTCGCGATATCTCAGGAAAACTACAGATTCAGTTTCACTCGCGCTGAGATAACCCGCATTTAGTACAACGCTATCCAGTGGAATACAAGGATTGCCATCAAGAAACAAAAACTCTTCTTCGCTTTGGTATTTGACCAAGCGAGCGCAATTCAACGAAAAATCATAGTGCGCCGCAGTGAGCCATTCTGTCAGGGAAGAGCCATACTGCGGATGTGAAGAAATAGGCTTCTCTGGTTGGCCAGGATTAACGACACTGGACGCTCTGGATGTTTTGTCAGAGGAGTCTACATTTCTTGATTTACATGTAAGGCTTAAAAAGCAGAAAAAAGCACAGAAAAAAACAAACATTCGACGCTTCATAATCTTCTCCTCGTGAAAACACTATTGAGAGAAAAAACCAAAGATAAAAAGTGACTCGTAAGACTAAGCTAATTTAGTATTTTAATGTATAAAGATCTTTGTGCCAACGGAATCTTCTAAGGCGCGTCTAATGTCCGTGAGAACAGTCGGTTTTGCATGCACAACCACCGCATGGTTCCCCGTAATCGCAGGCCTTGTCGGAGGCAGACTTTTGATTCATGGAAGAAAAGGTGGAAAACTTTTTTGTGAGATTGGCTCCCGAACACGCGGGACACTTCGGAGTTTCTTGGCCGTGCGTAAGAAACTCAAATTCCTTCGAACAATCCTTGCAGATAAACTCAAAAATAGGCATTTTCTACACCTCCAGCTTATTTAACCCGTCAGTATTTATACAGGATTTCGAACTTTTTTCCAGTTCTCAAAATAAAAAGATATAGCGTTGTATCTGGCTAATATTTATGGGTATTTTTAAAAAGAATTTTCTCCTAAAGTTCCTTTCGGGACTTACCGATGAGGGGTGAAGGAAATGATATGGGGAGCGTTTATGTTTTTTGGGCGTAAAAAAAGTCAGCATGACGTGAAGGCACTTTTTTACGTAGTGCTGTTAGCTACGACTGTTTTGTTCGGAGTTGGTCTTTCATCCTGCACCGAGAAGGCGGATCGTGTTAACACCCGCAAAGCGGCAGCGGCCGCCCCCACACCAACAAAACCGCCCGCAAAGATCACAAACCACAACAGTATTAACATTGGTGAAGATGGCGCTCTTTATACGAGAGCGGTCGAAGTCCAATTGACCCTGGAAGCTCCCTACGCTGTGCAGATGTATATTGCGAACACCGCAGATTGTACTGCAGACGGAACTTGGGAGGCTTTTTCCGCAACAAAGGCGTGGACTCTTGGGGTACTGAATGATGTCGCAACTGTTTATGTGAAATTTATGGATGACGAAGGCTATGAGTCAGAGTGCATTAGTGACAGTATTGTTCACGATGACCTGCCGCCAACTCCCGAAATAAAGAACATCCCTGCTGATCCTTCAAATCTGACAACGGTCAATATCGACGTTACAGACAAAAACAATGTCGTTTCTTACCGTTACAAAATCGGTCCAACCGAAACGACCCTTTGTTCTGACAGTGTGGGATATTCCGTTGATACGCCGGAGACAACCAATATTACGCAAGATATTTCATCAATTCCAGACGGTAATCTTACGCTTTGCGTCGTTTCAACAGATGCAGCGGGAAACCAGCAGGAGTTGGGGTCTGTAACATCGTTTACTTGGACTAAGGACACGACACCACCAGGAATGCCAGGAGAGATTTCAGCGCTTAAAGGCGATCGGATGTTAAAACTAAGTTGGACCGAGAGCACAGGAGACGTGATAGGTTATCTTTTAGTAAGAAAGCAAGACGCAGCAGTTTCCTGGGTGCCAACCAATGGGACGAGTTACAGTTTTGGTGATTCGGTTGAAACAGACACAACGGTGGCCTTTTTTGGTGCGAGCCTGACAAAAACAGACAGTAATCTTCCAAGTACGACGGCTGTTTTTCATTATGGCCTTTTTGCGTATGATGCGACGTACAATTATTCCCTCGTTAGAGCATATTCAGGTACTCCAGCGGTCTACGAAGTGGGAAGTATCGGTGGCGTTGTTAAAAATGTAACACTCGAAGGAACCTACGCCTACCTCGCGATGGGTCCTCGAGGTGTTGAAATTTACACAGTCAGTGGATCTTTGCCGGTTTTTGTGGGTCGATATAAGTCATATTTTAGCAACGTCAATAAGGTCGCTGTGGTGGCGAATTACGCTTATCTCGCAAATATGGAAACCGGTCTTGAGATTTTGGACATCTCAGATCCGGCAAATCCAATTTTAGTGGCTTCTTATGACACTCCAGGCAGTGCCTATGATGTTGTTCTTCGTGGAAACTACGCCTATGTTGCAGACGGCAGCGCTGGACTTCTTATTTTCGACATCTCGATTCCGGCAAAACCGGTGTTAAGGGGGGCTTACGATACCCCAGGAACCGCAACGTCTCTTTCAGCGACGTCTCAATATGCGTTTATTGCGGATGGAGCAAGTGGTCTTGCTATTGTAAACATCGACGATCCGACAGCTCCGACGTTAAAAGGGACCTATACGCCAACCTCAAGTGTGATAACAAACACGCTTCCTGTGTCTCAATCCTATGTTTACGCCACAAATCAAAACTTGGGACTTCTTGTCATTAACATCACAGACCCGGCAAACCCAACACTTCAAACGGCACTTGACACGACGGGGCAAGCGTTAAGTGTTTCTATGACGGGAAATTATGGCTTCGTCGCTGATGGAACATCCGGAATCATGATGTATAATATTTCAGACCCTGCAGCTCCTACCGAGCTTGGAGGTTACGATACTGACGGTACAGCTCTTGGTGTTGCGGCTTTCTCGGATTATGGCTTCGTTGCGGATCTTTACGGGGGACTTCAGATTCTCAGTATTGCACAACCCACCTCTATAACTTCAGTTGGCGCCCTCAAGACTTTAAGTTACCCGCGCGCTATTGCTATCGACGGCAATTATGCGTGGATTGCCGACATTGAAAATGGCATAACGGCGGTTAATATCGCAACACCGACCGTCCCATCGCTTGTTTACCAAGTTGCGACGCAAAAACCATTTTATGCCATCAGTGGCTCAGCGACTGATATTGTCGTCAGTGGAACCAAGGCCTACGTCGCTGCCAATGGTGGGGGGCTTCAAGTTTATGACATTTCAGTGCCTGCGATGATTGTGCCAGTCGGAACGTTTACGGAGATCCCATCGACGCACTACGCCTTAACGGTGAGCGGAAGCTATGCTTACATCGCGACACGTGAGTATGGCCTTACGATTGCTAACATATCAAATCCTGCTGCAATAACAAAAACAGCGACGTACAATACAAATGGGACAGCGCTCCGTGTCGCTTTGAAGACAACCTATGCGTACATTGCTGATGACACGAACGGACTTGTAGTCGTCAATGTTTCCACACCAGCAACTCCAACTCTTGCGGGTTCGTATGCAACAAAACCCGCGAAAGATATTGCTATAGGTGGAAATTACGCTTACATTGCCGGCGGAACCGAGGGACTCGTGATTGTCGATATTACAACGCCTACCGCACCGACATTGGTAAGCCAAACCTCGCTCCCGGTTGCCGGACTTTCAGCCGAAAGTATTGCCCTTAAAGACCATTACGCATACGTTGGTGCCGTCGGTGGTTGCGGTTTATGGGTTTATGATATTGCGGTGCCAGCGACACCAGTTTACTCAGACGTCTATTGCACTCCTGGAGAGGCTATCCAGCGTATTGTTCCGGGGACCACTTACACGTTTATTGCGGATAAATATTATGGCATGGAAATTGTTTCTGGGTTGAGGGGATTTTGACTATCCGCAAACAACTTTCTGCGTTGATGATGCCGTTGTCGTCGTACTTATGCAGGACTCAGTAGTCTGGTGTTCGGCGGAAGTCCTTAAGTTTACGGCGGTGTTTTTTTCCTTCTAGACGCGCCTCGCGGGATGATGCGGTCGGTTTCGTAGCCACGCGCTTCTTTGGTTTTTTCGCCGCAGCTTTAATGATTTCGCAGAGCTTATCGAGACAGTCCTGGCGGTTTCTTTCTTGATCGCGAAATCGCTGGGATGATATGACAAGGTCCCCATCCGTTGTGATGCGGTTTTTCTGCTGGACGCAAAGCCTCGCTTTGACATCCGCCGAGAGTGCCGTGGTGACCTCGACATTCCATCGCAGAACCGCCTTTGAAGCCGTCTTGTTGACGTTTTGTCCGCCGGGTCCTTCGGACCTTACGAAACTCCATTCGAGTTCTGATTCTGAAACTACGATATGACCGACTGTTAGCATGGTTTATTATCCTAATTCTAAAGGCTACGATCGATCGCAACCGGTCTTGTTAAACCACGGTCAAAAGCATAAAGGCCACGGAAAATCTGGAGCTTTCTGGGATGAAGCAGAGAATTTTGTCACCGGGTTTGGCGCGTCCAGAAGCAATGAATTCCTCAAGTATGATATAGATGGACGCTGCACCGGTGTTGCCTTTATAAACTAGGTTTGTGAAACATTGTTCTTCCCTTATCGGCAAACCTAGTTCATTGAAACTCAATAGCATCTTCTTTTTAAAGTACTCTGAAGAGTAATGTGGAAGTAGCCAATTAACGCTTTTTAGATCGAACTGATATCTATTTCGAAATGCGTGAAAAGCAAGTTGCACGACTTTGTTGATTTGCGCGTCGAGCAATTTTGAATCTTGTCCGACATTAAAAACATTCTTATTTATACATTCTTCTAGATTTTCCGTTTGAAGCCAACCTGTTAAAGAGCCATCAGAGTTTTTACTGGCTCCGCAATACATGCAAGGTTCAAGTTCATTTGCATAAGACCAAAGATGTAAGGCATCAATTCTCAATGAAAGCCCATAGGGGCTGCGTTCCGGCCCGAGAACTGCCGCGCCCGCTCCGTCGGAAAGCATCCATCGGAGGAAATCATGCTCAAAACCAATTGATGCATCTTTTTCAAGTTCCGCAAATCGTTTTGAATCCGGAAAACGGGATGCTTTCAATCCTAATGAAGGTGAATCTGATCCAACTGCAACAGCTCTCTGTGATTGTCCAGTTTGAAGAGCCATCCAAGCATATTTTAGTGCTATTATGCTAGAGCAGCAGACTCCGGCAGTACTCACTATTTCGCATGGGGGGATTTTAAGTTCTCCATGAACCATGGCAGCATGATTTGGCATCAATTGATCGGGATTTGATGTTCCGCAGCAAAGAAGATCGATGGAGTTTACATCAGTCTTCGCATTCTTTATCGCAAGCTTTACAGCCTCAGCAGCGAGCTTCGCATTGGTGTGTGTCGGTTTACCTGTCTGTGGATCAATGGCATAGTATCTCGTTTTAATCCCATTATTTCGGAGGATAATTTTTCTTGTGCGTGAAGGGATGCCTCCTATCATTCCAAGGACTGATTCGATATGCTCATTATCAACCGGTTCATTTGGTAGGAAAGCGCCTAAGCTTTGTATGTAAACTACTCGTTCCATAAGCTCACATTCCTTACAAGTTAAGAGACGGTCGCACCTATGCGAGCCGCGATTTTTTCAAGTTTTGGTTCAAGAATTGGAGTAAGCAACACGCGAATTAGTAAGCACACAGGTAAAAGAAACAGGATTGATGATATCAGCGAAGTGACAAAGAACGTGTAGCATAGGCCCTTTGTTACAGGCCCAAAGTGCCTTGCTCGATCAATTGCGCGGGCCCAAAATCTGAAGAGCCTAATACCGAGCCATTCCGGGATGATAAGTTTAGTCTCGACCATCGTTTCGCTTTTACAAATTGGCTGAATGACTTGGGTGATGTTTTTTTCCTCACCGAAAAGATTCCTTTTATTAACGATCTTTTTGCCAATCTCGGAAAGGCTTTCAATTCTCGCATCTGATACACCGGGAGGCGGAAATATCCCCCAAAGCCTGTCTCGGCGTCCCGATAAGAGCCAACGAGGAGTCATAATAAAAGAAGCCCACATGGGACTATCATCAACCGCAACTACGTTCCCAACATGCTTTGCACCAACCCCTCTGATTAAACGGCGAAGAGTCTGGTAGGCAGAGAGCCACATATTTCGCGATACGATTAGTGTTATTAGATTTTTTTGCTTAAGAGTCTCCCATTTTCTGAAGCCAGAAATCCTTGAATCGGAAGCGATGGCGAAAGAAACCAGACTTGGTTAGCTAAAATAACTAAGTCCGCATCTTTCAGTTTGTCTTGGTCGATAGGTTTGATCTCTGGAGCAATACCCATGACGGAGTCTGGGAAAACCCCAAAGAATCTCCTAATAGGCCACGGGAAGGGGTATGGAATTTTTGGTTCAATGAAAATCCATGAAATTTTCACACCAGCCTGCTCTAGAGGTCTCACAAGCGAAGCTGCAGCGCGGGTTAGTTGACCTGTTTGCGAGTAAGTTATGACAGCAATATTTGTAAGCATAAATTTAAACCCACCTTAAAAACGAAATGCATTCTAATGAAAATCATAGAATAGTCAATGTGGCAATATGCCATATTATAGTTATTTTAAACTTAAATATAAAATTAGTTTTTGAGTTATCTCTTTAATATCATGAAGATGCAGGAATTTTTTAAAAACAGGCATTAAAAATTCTTAATAATTCTTGTTAAGAAAATCAGTCGATAGTTGCGGGGATTGTGCCAGATGACTGGCATCTCTAAAGTAGACGTCGTACAAACCGACATCAAGCGGTCAGCATAAAACCTGCAAGCGGAGTAAATTCAGCGTGGCTCAGAATACGTCAATTTGGCGCAGGATCCGGACAGAATGGCCGTTGCGGCCCTCCTGATCTATAATAAATTCCAATCATTTTGCCTGTATCTATTCTGGCACAAGACTTGCGATGCGTCTAACCCGAGTGGAGTTGTCGTTGATGGACATTCATTGATGTAGGAGTACGCTTAAGTCCCCCAAAATCTCAATGAAATGGCGGAACACAGGGGACCGTCCTAACGCAGATGGAGCTTATCGAGAAACTCGCCGCTCTTATTGCT
>CAILAO010000230.1 GCA_903832105.1 uncultured Pseudomonadota bacterium
TGACTGTAAGTCAGTTTCTTTAAATCCGTACCCTTGCCCGTTTCCGGCACTTCCACCTTTTCTCGTTTCCTGATTTCCCAGGAGTACGCATGGAGGTATTGCTCCAGCGCATACCCGTAAAACAAGTTTAGTACGAGCCGCTCTTTTGGGGATGTAGGCCACTTTTCTGTTTTAAGCTTCGCTACTGCCCCTTCGTACCCGTGGAGCGAAATCGATAACAAAACTTCGTGGATGAAGGCTTTTGTCCAAAGCTCTTGGTCACCCGATTTCTTTGCACCATCTTTAATTTTGACGACTTCTTTGACAGCTTCATCATATTTTTGTTCGCTTATAAGCCGATTGACGCCCTTCCATCGAGGATCTTTATCTTCAAGCGCGGAAGAAGCCTCTGACCCAGCATGGGAGGGAGGGGATTTTGAAAGTGCGGAATCCGACCAGAGAACGCCCGTACCCACACCGCTCAAAACAACCGTCAGCAAAGTAAAAAAACAAGCCGAAAACCGAGTCAAAAAGGCCACCCTCAAGATGTACAAGGTTTTTATTAGCATCAAAGATCCCTCCCCAAATCAGGTCATAGCCAGTTTAAATTATTAGATTTTTCGCACGTTCTTCCGCGTTGTTCGAAATCCATTGTTTTATAAAATCACAATTATCTAAAAAAAGTTCAATAAATTGAAAAATAAATCTACTACAAATCAAAAAAATATGCGAAACTGCGACTTAGATTAGGGTTCATTATTTTCAAGATACAAACCACCTAAAGGGAGGAAGCATGTATGCGTAGGGGTTTCAGTACTTTTTTATCAACTTTTTCCGTGTTGTGCACAATGACCTTTAGCTCCTATGCTGCTGGAGACGATGCCGACAGGCCAGGCAGCGTTATCGAGGCCGCAGGGTACACACTCGACACGGTCTACCATACAGACGAGCGCGAAACACCTAAACTCCAATTTGTTCTTGATGCAGGACCCGCCAAAACAAGCAATCCCACAGAGGAAGCTTGGACTTTTTTGAGGACGTTCGCGAATACATATAGTCTGCCGTCCGATCTTTCGAATCTGCGATTAGAAAGTACAAAAGAAAGTATTTTGGGAACTCATTTCTATTTTCAACAATACATCGACAGCGTCCCAGTGGATCAAGGTGAAATCATTGTGTCCGTGAGACATGATGACGGGACTGTTTATCGCGTCTTTAACAACACCTATCCTGAGACAAAAAGGGCTCTCAAGATTTCAAAAGTAGGCATCTCATCGACAAGAGCTTATGACATCGCATGGGCTGACCTTAAGGTCCGAGGCGACCTTAGCGCTAAGCCACAGGTGAAGAGGGTCTATATTCCTGAGGGATCAAATTTCCGTCTTGTATACATGACTTATCTTGAAGTGCAGGCACCCATGGGTGCTTGGGAGCATGTTATCGATGTCGAATCTGGAAAAATCATCAGCATGAGAAATACCGCCATTGAAGAACAAAAGATGGATTTAAAAGCGGTCAGACATAAGATGATTGACCAATATAAAGGTCCCGTTCTTAAGCGTGAAGAGGCATTCGCATCCTTCAATCAAAAATCAGAAGAAAAAACCTCGTTTTTCTCGACTCAAGATGCTTGGAAAGCGGCAGGTTCCGGCTATGTCTTCGATCCAGATCCGAGAACGACATTAAAAGATGCGACCCTGCAAGACGACTCACCAGCCGCTCGATTTGAGGCAGCTTACTTTACAAAGCAGCTTTTTGACATTTCATACGACGGAAAAGTTTACGCGCTGAATGGTCCTTGGGCTAAAATAATCGATTTTGAATCCCCAGCCACAGCCCCCAGCACAACAACAGATGGCCGCTGGACAGCAAAACGTGGAAATAACGCATTTAATGACGTGATGACTTATTTCCATATTGATCAAAACCAGCGATACATGCAATCACTTGGCTATACGGGATCTCGCGGCATTCAATTTGGATCCATCGAAGTTGATTCCGACGGGCTTAATGGTGATGACAACTCTCATTTCATCCCAAGCTCCAACCGGCTCGCCTTCGGACATGGTTGCGTCGATGATAACGAAGACGCGGATGTCATTCTGCATGAGTACGGTCATGCCATTCAATTCAGCATCAACAGAAACTGGAGTGGTGGCGACACGGGCGCGATGGGTGAAGGATTTGGCGATTATTGGGCAGCCACCTACAGTCTAACAGCCCCAAATGGTGCTGAGTATGATATTCAGGGTGTCTTTAATTGGGACGCACGCGGCGAAGGGAATAAATGCTGGCCCGGTCGCAACCTCAATGCATTTGCAGCTAAGTACGACCCAACTAGGACCTATGCAGCCCACGTATCAATTGAAGGGGGCTTTGTCTCTGATGAATTATGGTCAACCCCACTTTATCAGTCTAGGCTTAGGTTAAAAGAATTAGGACATACTCGTGAAGAAATTGACCGCTTGATCCTCGAATCTCACTTTGGATTAGGCTCTGGACTTAAGATTCGCGAGATGGCCAAGGTGATTGTCGATACATCCGAAAGGCTCTATCCGGGAACACAAGTTAAATCGGTCTTCTTAGGAAACTTTGTGTCCCACAATATGCTGGAAGTCCCACAAGCAGCTCTTGGTGCCAAAGCGCCGCGTCTCATCAACGCTGGAACCAATAACGTGGCTGATCCTGGCGAAACAGTAGGGCTCTATGTACCCATCATGAATAGCGGGGCTCTTGAAGCAAAAGGCATTCAAGCGAAACTTACGACGACAACTCCACTCGTCAGTATCGGTAACGGTGTCACGACCTACCCTGATATCGCCACCGGCGCCGCCACCGAAAACGCCTCCCCATTCAGCATCGCTGTTGCGCCATCGTTTAAGTGCGGTGATGTTATGAAACTTACACTAGATCTATCGTTTGACGGTGGCCCAATCACACAGAAGAAATTCGATATCGATCTAGGAACCGGAGTTGCAGTAAAAGTTGAAAAGGGAACGGAACCCAATTTAGCGATTCCTGACAATTCTGCGGCCGGAATCACTTCCAACGTCACTATTGAAGGCGCTACGGGGAACGTTACAACGAACTTCCAGTTAACCATCGACATCGCGCATCCATACATCGGCGATCTTAAAGTGACCCTTGAATCACCTCGAGGAACAAAAGTGCAGCTTCATAGCAAGACTGGCGGAAACACTGACAACATCGTCGGCACTTATCCCACGACGCTGACACCAGCCGAATCGTTATCAAAGCTTGTCGGAGAACCGCTGAATGGACAATGGAAACTCATCGTCTCTGATAATGCAAATGGCGATAAAGGCACTCTGAAAAAGTGGATTATCCAAGATGTTGCAAAATTCGAGTGCAATTAAAACCGAATTTTTCAAGGAGCTTCTTCATAGGTGCAGAAGCTCCAAATGATCTCATTCCTAAAATAACGCCTTTCGGACCAGCATAGCGCTCCCATCCGAGAGGCGATGCCATTTCTACGGCAATCCTTTTAGTGATCGATTCGGGAATGACGGTTTCTTTGTATTTTTTATCTTGTCTTTCGAAGAGTTCCCAACTGGGCATACTGACCACTCTGCTCGGGACGCCTTTTTTCTTGAGTTCATGAAACGCCTGCACACAAAGGCCTACTTCGCTCCCACTCGCGAGAAATAACACCTGCGGAGTTTCGCCATCGCTATCCGCTAGAATATAGGCTCCTTTTTTGACGCCGTTGGCGGACTTATAAATCGTTCGATCGAATACCGGAAGATTCTGGCGGCTGAGAATTAACGCAACCGGTTCACGCTTAAGCCCCATAATGATCCGCCAACATTCGATAACTTCATTGGCATCCGCAGGACGCATGACCAAAAGCCCTGGCATGGCGCGAAGAGCTGCAAGATGTTCAATAGGCTGGTGCGTCGGACCGTCTTCACCTACAGCGATCGAATCATGAGTAAAAATATGAATGACCGGCATTTCCATTAGAGCGCTGAGCCTGATTGAAGGTCTTGCATAATCGCTAAAGATTAAAAACCCCGATCCATAGGCCCTTACTTTTGACAATGCCAGACCGTTTATAACAGCCGCCATCGCATGTTCGCGAACGCCAAAATGAATATTCCTCCCCTCAGGATGGCTGGCAGAAAAGACTCCCGCACCTTCGAATTTCAAAAACGTTTTTGTGGAGGGCGCAAGATCAGCCGAACCACCGATAAGCCACGGCACTTTTTCCGCAATGGCGTTTAAGACTTTCCCCGAGGCCTCTCTTGTGGCTACACCCTTTTCATCTGGTGCAAAACTTTTTAGTCCCTCATTCCAGTCTTGCGGAAGTTCTCTAGCCTCCAAAAGCCTGATCTCGTTTGCAAGCTCTGGAAACTGCTTTTTGTATAGATTAAACGCCTCCTGCC
Organism: uncultured Pseudomonadota bacterium; assembly: GCA_903832105.1. Taxonomy (GTDB): domain Bacteria; phylum Bdellovibrionota_B; class Oligoflexia; order Oligoflexales; family CAILAO01; genus CAILAO01. Next base: position 4,386 of record CAILAO010000230.1, read on the forward strand.
AACTTTTCAAAAGTTTGCGCCCACGGTCGCCTATACCTTTCGTAAAGTGTTCGTACACACCTTCTGGCACAAAAAATGGCGGTTCTTCGGGCCAACCATAATTTTTCTTGGTTTCTTTAACTTCAGTTTCCCCGAGAGGTTCACCATGAGCAGAAGCTGAGTCTTGCTTTTTAGGTGCGCCAAATGCGATATGACTATTGACAATGATGAGGGTTGGACCGCTATGTCCCTTACTTCCCCCTCGCACAGTTCGGCCAATTTCGACTAAATCATTGACGTCCGGAAGTGTTACGACTTCCCAACCGTAAGCCTTAAAGCGAGCTGCGACATCCTCCGAAAAGGCAATATCCGTTGAACCCTCGATCGTAATCATATTGCGATCGTAGATCCAGCAGAGGTTTGAAAGCTTATGATGCGCTGCGAGCGATGCTGCCTCAGATGAAAGCCCCTCCATCATGCATCCGTCACCGCACAATGCGTAAACATTGTAATCAAAAAGAGTGAATCCGGGCTTGTTATAACGCGCCCCCAACCATCTTGAAGCCACCGCCATCCCGACGCTAGTCGCCAGCCCTTGTCCTAGCGGTCCCGTTGTCATCTCAATTCCTGCTGCGTGCCCATATTCCGGATGGCCTGCGGCGCGACTTCCTAGCTGCCTGAATGTTCGGATATCATCTAAAGACATCGCTGGCTCATCTACAGCCAGCCCCTCTTTGTCGACACCTTTTACACGGCAAAGATGCAAAATCGAGTACAGGAGCATCGAAGCATGTCCGACCGACAAGACAAAACGATCCCTATTTGGCCACAGGGGTTCTTCCGGGTCATAACGAAGAACGTTCTGCCATAAATGGTAGACCACTGGCGCAAGACCCATGGCTGTTCCTGGGTGTCCCGAATTCGCTGCCTGGACAGCGTCGACCGATAAGGTTCTAATCGTGTTGATGGCCCGAAGCTCGACTGGCTGCTCTTTATAGTCGGGATAAGGCAGCTTTGAGTACGGGAATGTCGCCGCTTTTTCGGATAGCGTGGAAATCATAACCATTTCTCCTATTTATCATCAACAAATCAATAACGATTAGAGATTTTTCCATTCGTTTAAACCATGCCATAGTGCGTGGAAAAATTGAAATACAAAATGGATTTTAAAAAAAGACGCGCTTTTTTCGGCTAAAGTTCGAAAAATTGGATAAAATATAGAGACGGCAATGTCGGACACCTTGATCCTATCACATCCTTTCAAATTGGATCTGTAAACTGAGGTAAAGACACCAGACCCTGGTCTTCTATTTGCATAGTCATTTCATAAGGGTATGTTTGTGGAAAAAAAGTCCTATCTTTATAGGGGGAGGGCAGAAAAAATGACAAAATCCTACGCACTGTCTTGTATGAGATTCGTTCACTTATTTTCTTTTCTCATTCTTTCTGCCTATTTAGCAGGATGCGCCAGTTCTTCTCAAAAAGCCGCGACTGGAACACCTCAAAAGCAAGGCAGTGTTGATACTGGAAAAACAGGAACTCAACAAGCAGTAACCACGATTGGCTGCCAGCCAGACACCTCTAGCA
>CAILAO010000231.1 GCA_903832105.1 uncultured Pseudomonadota bacterium
AGTTTGTCATATTTCTTATTGTCAATATTCCCATGCCTTACATGGGAAATGACATCTAACGACCGGGCTTCGATCTTAATTGTTTCAACGATAGAATCAAATTGTCGTTTTGCCTGGTGATATTTTTGAAGCGTTTCTTCCGTTGTCGTTGGCGTTAAAACATGCCCACCGCCAACATTGACTATGATGGCAATAGGCCAAGACGCCTCCTTCTCTAAACCATGCAACGATAGTTCACTCTCAAAATCGCGGTAATCAAATCCGCAATGTTCAAGATCGACTAAATCCATTACAACGATGTTTTTCTTTTCTAAATATTCCACTGCGTTTACCTCAGAAGCCTAACGCTGCGCTTCAGCCGCCGGGATGGGGCGCGGCCACTGACGCTGACATGCAAGACGGTGTTTCCCCGCGCCCCTTCCCGGTCGGCTGCAAGCGATTGTTCGGCTTCATATTCTGTACTCGAAACTGGTAACGTCTTTATTTTAACCTGCTTCCGCAAGCACAGATTTGTCCTGATACATCACCGTTATATACTTTCCCACACGCGCTACATTTTGTCGTTCCTGCTGAGCCTTTCTTTCGATTGCGTTCGAGTCGATCTAAGGCCGATTCCGTATTCCCTGATGTCCTCTGAGAGCTACTTTGATAAGAACTACTCTGATAAGAGCTACTCTGATAAGAGCTACTCTGATGAAAGTTACGATAGCTAATCACTATAAGAATAAGAAAAATGAACGTGGTAATTGCCTGTATACTTGCCATATCCATTCCTCCCATTCTTTCATTCATCTCTTGTATGATCATCAATGATGGTGCAAAAATATATATAAATAATTGAGCGCCATATAGTCCAATAGCAGCCCAATATGCCCGAAGTTGTGACTTACGCAAAAGAAAACCAACGATAATCTTGCTTATGCCAAAGATGAAGGTTAACACAAGTACGGTCTGAAAAAATGTTCCATGCTCAATACGTGGCGCAAATGAATGCGTAGGAGTTTCATTAGCTGTAGCCAAGAGCATGACAAAAGAGAAAAGCTGGCTAATCCCTCCAAAAATCATTAATATCGCTAGGGCTTGAGTCAATTTAGGAACGCCTACTTTGGCATTAACGAGAGGAGGCGTTGTTGGAGTAGCATGAACTGGTTGTCCACATTTTGAACAAAAAGAAGCGGTATCAGTTATTTGTGTTCCACATTTAGAGCAAAACATATTTCCCTCCATCAAATTAGGGTGTTTATTTTATTTTTCAGCTTTATTGCTACACCTATTCTCAATAAAGCCGAACGATCCGCTTCAGCCGCCGGGACGGGGCGCGGCCATTGTACTTGACCTTTGCCGACGCAATTTCCCCGCGCCCCTTCCCGGTCGGCTGCAAGCGATTGTTAGCACACCGTCACCTCGTCTCCCGAGATCCCGCTTGTTACCATGACCGCAGCCATCGACCTATACGATGTGCTTGAGCATCGCCGATAAAATGCCCATGATTTTGTCTGATTGTTCAATGCCATATTCTTTGAGATCAATTGAGAGCTGGGCATCGGCCAATTTCAAAAAAATCCATCCCGTCCCGGTGGTGACCGCCCCATAAATACCGGGAATCGGATGGTCTTCGCGCTGATTGAAAATCTGGGCAGCCACCATTTCTGAGGCACATTGCCCTAATTCGCTCATCAGATTATCGTTTTTGGCTTCTACAATCGCGATCACGGGGACGTTCACAAATAATTGCTCTGGTGACTGGCTAATCAAAAAATCGCAGTAGCCATTCAACCCTCGATCTTTATCGACGGTAAATTCGACGCCAGAAAACAAGCTGACCTGCCGTTGAAAAAGTTTACGAAGTTCAAGCAACACATTCACCACAATCAATTCTGAACGCGCTTTTTCTGTATTCATCGAGACAGCTAACGGAACATTCTCCGATAATGTCAGGGTCAGGGGCTCGCTAATCGCCATCGGCTCAATCTGAGCAAAGAGCCCCATCTCTTCATGAAGGGTCAATTGAAATATTTTTTGAACATCTCTCAGCGTAAAATTACTATAGGCCATTCCGGTCTCTCCTTCGTGAGGTGGTAGATTGATCCACGTGATCGCCATGCTGTTGTCTTCATAGATCATCTTTCGTCGTCAATATTTTTATAGGTGATGTCTCAAATAAGGTGTGCTAACGATCAGGTTCAG
>CAILAO010000232.1 GCA_903832105.1 uncultured Pseudomonadota bacterium
TCATATTTTAATATCAATTATTTCAGTGGGTTCAATAAATGTGAGAAATAACCGGTTTTGAAGCGACGTAGCTCCAAATGGTTTCATGTATACGCCGGACTGCAAAATATCCTTATATTACAGCCACATATAATTTTGTCTAAAGTTTTTTTAAAAAAATGCCGAATACGGCTATGTGATGTAAAAGGAGGGGGCTTTTTACAAATGACATCAAGTAAGACTCAAAAACCTGAAGAAAATCATAAAGAAAGCCAAAAGACAACGGGCCGACGCCTCAATGTATATGGATATGTGGACTATAGGGCTTACCTGAAGGACTTTTATGGATTCAGGAAAGGTAGTGAGAGGGGATACAGTTACAGAACCTTCTCTAAAGCAGCAGGTTTTACCTCTCCGAACATTTTAAAACTTGTGGTTGACGGCGAACGTAACCTAGGACAAGAAGCAATCCATAAATTCTTAAAAGCGCTTAATTTATCAGGCCCCATGGCAGACTACTTTGTCGCGCTCGTTAATATGAATCAAAGTAAAAGTGATGAAGAAAAAGAAAAGTGGTTTCAGGAAATGATGAGACTCACGCCTTATGCAAAGAGGCGCGAGCTTAATCCTGAAGCCTTAAAATATTTAAGTCATTGGATCTATCCTGTTCTTCGCGAGATGGTTACGCTTCAGGACTTTCGAGATGATCCCTATTGGATCGCGCGTCGTCTTAATGGTAAGGCGACTCCCGGTGAAATTACATCGGCGCTTCAATTTTTACTTGAAGAAGGGTTTATTGCTAAGAAAGACGACGGGAAATACGAAGCAACAGATCACATGGTCATTTCGAGCGACGAACTTAAAAGCCTCGCCATCCGTAACTATCATCGTCAAATGCTGGAACAAGCGAAAGAATTCTTGGAGGCTCTTCCTCTCGAAAAACGGGAGTTTGGAGCGCTTACTTTTCTTCTTCCGGAATCAGCCCTTGAAGAACTTAAATTTAAAATAAAAACTTTTAGAAGCGACCTTCATACTTGGGCGATTCAAGTTGCCCAAGATTCGACGGATCAGGTTGTCGTTCAGACGAATTTTCAAATGTATCCACACACAAAGAGGGTTAACTCATGACGTATGGCAATTTTCTAAAAAGAATTAATGTCCAGTTGTTCCTGTGTCTTTCGTTTGTACTTTCTGCGCCGTTAGTTGCCGTTCTTTCTTCCTGTGGTACGGAGGTTGGTAACGGACACTCGGCACCGGATGGAGGTGACCGCGGAGCAGCACAGAATAAAGTGGATACTAAGACGCAAGTACCCGCGGATGATCCTGCCGCTAAGGTTGATCCTAGCGAATCCCAATCGGGAGGGGTTCAAAGCGATTCATCAGGCAATACAGCAGTACCGGAAGAGTTGGACTTTGATCAGTGGGAATATAACCTTCTATTTTCTCCATGCGGATCACCTTTTGGTGATGAAACACTTTCGACACCAATCAGTCTAGGCATAAAAAGTGATGGGGCCGTGAGTAACATCATAAGTTTGACGAGAGAAAATTCCCGTTGGACTAACTCGGACGACGTTCATGTGCCATTCCTTAGCGATATAGGCCAAGAACGATTTAAAATTAATAGTCTTAGATTGGATGAAAAAACGGTCCTTGATAGCGGATATCAGTGCGGTGTAGTCTCGGAAACGCCTAACACTGAGTTAACTGGATACACAGCAAAATTTATCAAGTACTCAGTCGTACTTACCAAAAACGCCCAAAATGTGACGCTCACTTGGTATGTTCTGCAGGATGCTAATGTTGAAGGAACGCATCGCCTAAACCGCATCGAGATTGAAAAGGGGACTGAAAAGAATACGCTTGAAAACTTCTCTCTTTAGAAAGCGCCATAGGGGCGCAAGTCGCGCCCCTATTTTCATTGTTACGGTCTTTTAATCACAAACTTGCAGAAGTAATCTGAGCCATCGTTCCTACAGCGAAGCTGCATTGGCGCATCTTCTTCTGGAACCGAAAATTCTCGGCCGCCGATTACCGTCCACCCGATCTGCGGGTCAACAGAAGAGCCGACTCGGTAAGTCTCAGCATTCGAGAAGAGCTCGTAGATTGGCTTTGCAGCTTTCGAATAGTTTGTGTCATTACGCACGATAAAGAGAGACTCATCGTCTTGTGCTATGTGCGTCTTGTAGGCGCGTTTCCAACCCGAACGTTTTTCAACTGAGAGGTCGCAGCCATGACGTTGCTCACGACTTGTTTCTCGCCAACAAGTCAGTTGTAGTTTCTGAGTACCTGGCTCACCAACGTGGACGAATTCTTTCACTTGACGCCCACTTTTAGTGGTAACTGCAATGTTCATCGCATCAAAAAAAGCTTTTGCGTTCTTACTGTCTTTTAGCGAGATGCGTACTGAGGTACCATCTTCAAGCGTAAGGGCATCGTTTGTCACGTTAATGCCGCTTGGTTCGAAAAGGAAATCTTCAAGAACGCCAGTTGCCGGAAACGCGCGATAAACAGGGATATGAGCGTTTTCAGTAATGTCTTTGGTTTCTGCAATAACTGTCTCAGCGAGATCACGGATCGTCGGTTTACCTGAGCTTCCCTTAAGTTCAGAAAAAGCTTTTCTAAGACTGTACGTGAATGCACCACCGTAAGATCGGCCAAGATCAAGAGAGGTTTCGAATTTCCGAGCGGCTGTCATGACAAGAGCCTGCTCGAATACTTTGCCGGTCTTGTAGTGATAAGCATCGGCGATTGCCGCCCGAATACCGGTCGAAGACTTCTCGGTACCGATTGCATCTAACTCTTCCGGTGTTTGTTCTCCTGAAGAACCGACTTGAGCATCGTTCGGATCAGTTTCGTCGGTGTCAGCGAGAGCAAACTTTTGTGTTGAACGAGTTATACCACTGGAAGTTACGGCCCCACCCTCGTTAATTAGTGATTGGGTTCCGTTAACAAGTTGACCTGAGAAGCAGGCATCAACAAAGACGAGAAACCTTTTAATAGGCGATTCTCTTACGTCAGTGATCGCGGTTGTTACTTCTTTAAAATCCAAGAGTTGTTCGTTTTCAGCGACAAGCCGGCCTTGTTGGGTTCCGTGCCCTGAGAAATACCAAAAGAGGGTTCCATTTTCCCCAATATCTTTCGAGGATTTTTTTGTCTCCCTAATGATGTCGTCTACCGTTGCGTTATCAACGGTTACCACTTTAAAACTGAGTCCTTCTAAAATTGGTTTAAGTGTCTTAATGTCTGTTGGCGGACCTGATAAATTGTTAGGAGAAGAAAATAATAGAGCGACGTTGTTGGCATTTCTGGAATAGGCCAGATCCTTTGGATCAGTAGCTGACTCGCGATGTTTCCCGCAAGAAAGAGATAGCGTGAGTAAGACTGCGGCGGATAGAATTCGACCAGACTTTCGATTAGGCACCTCCTTGTCTTTAATGTAATGGCTGATTCGAAACGTGGGAAAAAACATTAACGACATTCTCTGACTCATCAATCTCAGCTTCATAATTCCCTCCTCAACAGAAAAGACATTCCACTGCGACCACAACACAACCTCCAGAGTCGTCGGGGGAGTGTGCAAATTAGATACCTCAAATTCCACAAGCTTCGGTCTAATAAATTCAATTACTTAGGTTGATCGAAACTCAAAACTGTCAAATCTTTAGACAGTTCAGTGAAAAAATGGGAGGTCGTTTGTGGACTTAAAACAATATTTTTTCTTTTTATTTCTGAGGATTACGCAACCACTGTCAAAAAGTTAGTCATTCTGTCTAACTTTTTGACAGTTAAGGGTTCGTGTCGTGAATATCAAAATCTATTTAGTGAAGGATATCTTCCGCTTCGTCCGCTTTGCCCATATCAGCATCTCCAACCAGAATTACTGCGTCACCGTCTTTCTCCATCTTATTCCAGCATGAAATGGACTCATGGTTCATTTGTTCTCGGGTTCCAAAGATTTTTTGGACGTTCGAGGAAATAATTTGCCGCAATAGTGCAACCGTTATCCGTCTCGATAGGTCGTATGCAATCACTTCAAAATATTGTGCCGCACACATCGAGAGACGTTCCGGAAAGAATTTTTTGTCGCTCATTTTCACGTCTGTGCATTTGAATGGTATAAAAGTTTCCTCGAAAAAAATTTGAAATAGAAATTGTAAATTACTAACCAACAAAAAAAAGGCTATTATATTCCACGTACATTGTTTCGATGGAGGAAATATGCTCTGGTCTCTTACCCAGATTGATTATTACATTGATCAGTATATCGTTCGACGCACAGTTCCTGAGATTGCCGCAATTTTCTTCTTTTTACTGCCTCAAAAAGCGATGAGCCAAGATGCTTTCAAAACGTGCTTTCAAGACACTGCCCCCTTCGCTGATCGGCTCAGTCCCAGAGTATTGGTAGGAGATGGATTATGAAACAGTCAGAAAATTTCGAAGAAGTGCGCAAAATCTACAATAGAATTGCTGACGCATATCAGGAAAAACGCGAAAATCCAGCAAAAAGTACCTGGAACGACTTCCTAGAGGCACCTTCCATTGACAAACTTCTTAGCGAGATCGTTTTGACGGGAAAGAAAGTCTTGGATTTAGGCTGTGGTACGGGACTGCTATCAATTAAGCTTCATAATGCGGGTGCAGACGTTTTCGGGATCGATCTCTCGGAAAAAATGATCTCGTTAGCAAAGTTAAACTTCCCAACCCTGAAATTTGATGTCGGTAACGCTGCTCACACTTCATTTAGAGATGGTGAATTCGATGTCATCGCAAGCTCCTTCGTCATGCACTATGTAAAAAACTTAAAACCCGTTTTCAAAGAAATGTCCCGCATTCTAAAGAAAGGCGGGCAGTTTGTCTTCTCGATGCATCATCCTTTTAATTTTAAAAAGATCGAAGAGGAAGATAGCGTTAAAGTGCTCGCCACGCCTTACTTCACAAATAACGAAAAGTACTTTTGGAACATGTGTGATACAAAAATCGTGAGCTTTCATCATACCTTTGAGGACGTCGTTTCCGGGCTCTACGAATCGGGATTTCTGACCCAAAAGATTATTGAATGCAGACCATCTAAAGATTCTAAAGATCACTTTAAGGATTATGATTTTACCTCAAAATTTCCGACATTCTGCGTCTTTCAAGCGTTACGAACTGAATAGGTCATTAACAACCCATTCTGCTGTATGCTTCCGGGTCATAGCAATATTAAACCGGGCGTCACAAAAATCCTCGGGCACACACTCCAAAAACCGTCCTAACATTCTCATAATAGGTAGGTTTATCACAATCTTGGAAAACATTTTTTCGAAATAAAAAAAAGGCAAAAAGAGAAATAACTCCACGTTTTCAGCTTGTTACTCGCCTTGTACTTATTCTTGCCCACCAAGATAAACACAAAACTTGCTGCCTTTACTCCAGAAAAACCCTGCCTTATCATGAACCCTGGATTTTATTTTGCGAGACACCTATAATTTCAAGTAGGCACGTTTCAATTTCTTTAAAGGAGTCTTCTATGCGTCAAACGTTCGCTATTTTTTTCACTTTTTTCTCATGCGTTTTTTTTACTTTTGCTTGTGGTCAAAGCGCCCTTGATGAAGGTTCTGTTTCTGGGGTCATTCGCCCAACCCAAGGGGATATTGAATATATCGATTCACTCTTTTCTGCATATACAGGCAATCGCCCCGGTGCCGCAGTCGGTGTTTACAAGAATGGTCAAATTTTTTATGAGAAGGGTTATGGCATAGCCAACCTTCCGGCGAATGAACAAGTGACACCCCGAAGCAATTTCCGTTTAGCTTCGGTGACCAAGGCCATGACAGCGTTTGCTGTTATGATTCTTAAGAATCGCGGCCTTCTTAACTATGACATGACTTTAAAGGATGTTTTTCCTGAATTTCCCGAGTACGGGAAAAAGGTGAAAATTCGACACCTCTTGCACCATACGGGTGGCCTGCAGAGTTATGAAACTCTCATGAATGAATATCCAACACCTAAACCGATTAAGGATTCCGATATTTTGAAACTCCTGATTGAGCACACATCGAGCACAGAATTTACTCCGGGATCGAGATATTCATACAGCAACACCGGCTACTGCATTCTCGCTCAGGTCGTAGAAAAAATTTCCGGAAAACGCTTTTCGGAGTTTATGAAACAGGAATTTTATACACCCCTCGGAATGGTTAACACCGTAGCTTTCGAGAAGGGCGTTAACACTGTTCCGCTGCGTGCCTATGGATATGATTCGTCCGGGAACGACTCCGATCAGAGTGATACAAGTTCAACATTAGGTGATGGTGGCGTATACACTTCGGCTCACGAGATGTTCCTTTGGGACCAAGCTTTATATAGTAACAAAATTATCTCCGACGATACTCTGAAGGAAGCTTTTGTCAGTGGGCGTCTGAATGATGGTAGTAGCACGAATTACGGCTTCGGTTGGGACTTGGGCTCATATCAGGGTCATCGAAAGACTACGCATACTGGAGCGACCTGTGGTTTCCTTACGGCAATTCAGCGTTTCCCGGATGACAAAATCGGCATCGTTGTGTTGACTAATCGTAATAGCGGCTCTCCAAGCTCTATTGCATCCCAGATCGCAGATTACATGCTTAAAGGAAAATAGAAACGCCGCCAAAAATTTTTCTATGACCACTGAAGCTCACATAAAAAAGGAAAAGGAAAAAGCGAGGCTTCTTAGAAAGTCTCGCTGGTGGCAAAATAAAATCAATAATGCCTCGTGCCATTATTGCAAAAGATCTCTAAAAAAAAGTGATGCTACAATGGATCACATCGTACCGCTCAGCCGAGGAGGAACCTCGGTACGAGGCAATGTCGTAGTTTGCTGTAAGGAGTGTAATACAAGAAAGAAAAGCGATCTTCCGGTCGAGGAATTGCTCAAGTAATAGTAAGCCGAACTAAAGGTTTGTAAAGATCAAGTTAAAAGAACATCTTCTTAAAAAAACCTTGATCATCATTTTCGCGGCTGATTTCGAGAAATCTTTCGAGTAGGTCTTTTTGCTCTTTCGTAAGTTTCTTCGGGACGACGAGTTCGAAGCGAATATGAAGATCGCCGCGACCAATTCCTTTCAGCTTCTGAACCCCACCACCACGGATTGTATGTATATAACCATGTTGCGTTCCGGGGGGAATCTTAACAATCTCTTCTTTTTCGAGAGTTTTAATTTTAAGCTGACACCCTAAAGCCGCTTGAGCGATATTTAGCTGTTGCAATAAAATTAAATCACTGCCTTCGCGGATGTATTCTTCGCTTTCTTTGACATGTAAGACGACATATAAATCGCCCGCAGGCCCGTTGTTCATTCCGGGCTCGCCTTCACCACTAACCCTCAAACGAAGGCCCGTGTCGACTCCAGGAGGAACCTTGATGGAGAGGGTCTTCTTTTCCATCGTGATTCCTCTTCCGCGGCATTCTTTGCACGGATCTTTAATAACAGTGCCTTCTCCATAGCAAGAAGGGCATGTCGTTTGAATACTAAAAAATCCCTGGCTTTGTCTAATTTGACCAAAACCGGCACATGTTTTACACGGAGTTGACGATGAACCAGGTTTTGATTTTGTACCCTTGCAGGTCGGGCAGAGCATCGCACGTTCAAATTCAATTTCACGCTCCGCGCCAAAAACAGCTTCCTCAAACTCAATTTGGAGATCGTATTGCAGGTCAGCTCCACGACGAGCTCTCGAACCTGACCGATTGGATCTTCCGGCGCTGAAAGGACCACCTCCAAACCCAAAAAACTCTTCAAAGATGGAACTGAAATTCGTAAAAATGTCGTTAACATCAGAAAATCCATGAAACCCCTGCCCCGAGAGACCTGCGTGGCCAAATCGATCGTAGGTCGAACGCTTTTCAGAATTTGATAGAACCTCATAAGCCTCGGAAGCTTCCTTAAATTTTTCCTCCGCATCTTTATTACCAGAGTTTCGATCAGGATGATATTTCAAGGCGGATTTGCGATAAGCTGACTTTATCTCTTCAATTGAAGCACTTTTCGAAACACTTAAAACCTCGTAGTAATCTCTTTTTTCCATATTAGACTTTGCTCAAATTCAGCCAATTCAGCGATAAACGGTAAACAGTAGTAAAAACCTTATCTTCCTCCGCAGGTCATTACAAAGTAGTGGAATGATGCCGGCTTTGGCGATAAAAAAATAAAATCCTCTTTATTATCAATTGGTTGAGAAATCTGTATACACATGAATACGGATTCTCTCTCTCGTAAGTTAAGAACTTCAGCAAAAATACCGATAAGAAGGGAGTCACGTGGGCGTTACTCTGTTTTTTTGTTTAGTTTTAAACAGTTTAATGAGGAGAAAAAAATGAAGACTTTTCTCAGAATCATTGTGAGTCTATTCGCAATGTCA
>CAILAO010000233.1 GCA_903832105.1 uncultured Pseudomonadota bacterium
AGGATTTCAATTAGGCCGTCCAAGGCGGCAACAAAGAAAATCATGGATTCCCGATCAAGTCGGAAATGACAAGCACACGCACCCATTCTGTCATTCCCGTGAAAACGGGAATCCAGAATATGGGTTGTTTTAAAATTCCTATGCATTCTTATATTCTGACCTCTGACTTCTGACCTCTGACTTCTTTTTTAACACACTGTCGAATGGTTTGGATGGCAGACTCAATCTTTCCGCGTTTAAAATAAAACTTAGCTTTTATCAGGTCTTTCATCATAGAAATGAAAAGAGTTTTATATCCCATACAATTTAGAAGATTGTGACACATGAATATTGGTTTTCATTCATGCAACACATCCTATTTTTGATAGGGTGCTTTTCTCCTCATTGAAATTAGACATCGTTGAGCACCCTGTAAACAACGATGCCTAACGACCCGCTTCACCGGCTTGGGAAGGCGGGCGCAACCCAAGCTTGAAGTTTACCACCGGATTTCCCCGCCCGCCTTCCCAAGTCCGGTGCAAGCGATTGTTCGCCATTCTTCTCATGGTTACCTCTTTTTGTTCATCTCTTTTTCAATAATTTCCTTTACAAATGCCGGGATTTCCTTATCAAATCGAGTCGCTTGCACCTTCAGCTTTTCATAGGTGGCAATGTCATCACCTTGCCATAACAGGTCAATTCGGCGAACGTGTTTCATGGCGATATGGCCATAGTTCTCTGGGGATGCCCAATAGCACGAGACACAAATCTTCCGATCTTTCAGAGAATTCCAATTTTCGCAATGTTCACATGACCACGATTTCGCACGATTGGCAGAGCCACTCAAGAGCATGAAATGTTCCGGGAGTAATTCCGGCTCTCCTCCAATTTCATAAGGAATGCGATGATCGATTTGTAGCTCTCGCTCATCCATCTCCTCTAAATAGATGAAGCATTGGCAACCATACTGTTGAATCAGTTGGTCTTTTAAGGCTTTTGATAACCCTGTTCTTCCCGATAATTTCCTAAATCTGAGTTTTTTGGGATCACCAAATTTATACGCAGCGATTTTTCGTCCATCTCGTCCAGTAACGCGGAATGTTTCTAGCGGAATGCCATGCTCCCTCACATCGCGCGCGGCTCGTGGCGGATGATTATACCCATATTGTTCTTTTAATTCTTCAGTTGTGACAAATCCATGCTGTAAAATATGGTCAATCACCGCTTTGGGACGTTTGGCTGTCACCGATTGACAGATGGCAATAAATTCATCAGGTAATCGCGGGATATTGCTCATACGTTTCTAACAAAATGAATTGTTCTCCTTTGGGTTTGATATATGCTATTGTAGATGGTTGGCTACTTTGACAAAGAAGGGCAGAGGAAAGATAGAGCGATTCAATGGTGATCTCTTCTCGACCGAGCAATGTCGCTTGCGTTGAACGACCGGCTTCGAGTTCGATTTTTTTCAGTTGAAGGGATTCTGGGAGGGTTTCGCCATAGGTTTTTGCTCCTTTTCTTCCGTCGTAACTGATGAGAAAGACAATGTGTTTGTTATTTAATTCAGCTAATGCATTGACAAACTCTGGAAACACAATTCCAGCATAATATCGTGAATCTCTGTCCCCGCAGACTCCTTGATAGGGGGGATCCATATACACCACATCGTCACGGTCAATCTGGTGGAATAGCGATTGATAATCAAGCGATGAAAAATAGCATTTTCCTTGTAATAAACGCGACATCCCGACAATATTTCTTCGCATCGTTTCAGGGCATGTTCCTTTTCGGCGTTTATCAGGACTTTGATTAAAGAGACCTTCTGAATTGTATCGGACAGAACCTTTGACACATCGGGCGAGCAAATACAGAAAGAATTTCGGGTCTTGGGTACGATTGAATTGCTCACGAATGTGATAATAGTGTTCTATTGAATCATGATGCTGTTCATACCAAATTTTCGTATAGGCATCAGCAATATCTTCTGGATGCTCAACAATCAGTTGCAGTAATTCGATCAGGGGTTTATTAAGATCATTAATCCAAAACACCTGGGAAATATTTCGTGCAGCGGCAGCGATGCTGATCGCCGCCGTTCCGGAGAATGGCTCAACAAGCCGTTTCACCTTCTTCGGAAAGTATGGGAGGATCAGTGGAGCTAAATTCCGTTTGCTTCCTTGATATTGAATAGGATGAGGAAGATTTTTCATACCGATGTTATGCTACGTTCATATTGCTGTGTTTATGGCTTATACTTTTCTCTATCCTGTTCTCTCCTAAAAAAGTCAACTAATTTATGGGTAGATATGCTATTTTATGTGAACGGCAAGTAATATGAATGGCGAACGCTGCGCTTCAGCGGCTTTGAAGGGGCGCGGCCACTGAAGCCAACATTCACCGACAAAGTTTCCCCGCGCCCCTTCAAAGTCCGCTGCAAGCGATTGTTCGGCATTTTATTTAAGCAGGAACAGGTTGCATTGTCGGATAGAATTTCTTTTTTTCTTCATAACCGTATTCTATTTGTCCAATTTCATCCAGAAATTCAGGCGCAAAATCTGCCCCATTTGCCCATTCAATCGTTTTCGTGTCAGGATTCACCGCCACTTGTCGAAACACGTCAATCTGTTTGAGTGGTTCAAAGACTTCCCCTTCTAATTCATGCTGTAAATCTACCAATTTGACCACACCATTATTAAACGTAACTTGCAAGGTATATCCTTTGATATATTTGACTTTACTGATATGTAAAAACATCGTCCCCTCCCTATGATAATGGGTTAATTGAATGTAATGTCTGCTTTGTTCGGACACGTTCCCAATTGTCAAGCAATTCATCATGATGAAGTTCTGCCCATTCAAAAATCATCCGAAGTGCCCGTTTTGACATTTTCCCTTCAACGATCCCAGTTTCAATCTCAATACTGACTTCCTGATCTTGATACGCCACATGAAAATGCGGGGGTTCATGCTCTCGAAAATTCATGAACACCACGATGCCATAAAACCTTGAAATAACAGGCATAGAGACTCCTTTCCAAATTACAACTTCTCGTATTATATCCAAGCTTCATATTCAGGATGTTTAGCGGCAATAACATGAATAGTCTCTTCTATCTGAGCAGCAGGGACAATCCATTCCATGACTTCATGTTGTTCCATATATGACGGATAGGGAAATGAAGCCTCTGGATTAGATTTCATAGCCCACGGCTTTATGATAACAGGTAATGTAAGAAATGTACCTTCTCGTTGGAGTTGTATATAAGTAACCGTTCATAAATTTTAGGTGAAATTAATTTGATACGTTGTACCAACATGTTTTAAGACCTTTTCGACGGCTTTGACTAAACATGTAAAAGACAGAGAGGCAGATAATGGCAGCCAGTGATATGTGATGAAACG
>CAILAO010000234.1 GCA_903832105.1 uncultured Pseudomonadota bacterium
CCGCCAGCATGATAATGATGCATGACTATCGAGAATTCAGCACACGCGTTGGAACGTTGATGTTTAACGACTTCTTCGAGATTGATCTCATTCCCAGCGTGGAAATGGGCATTTTTGAACCTCACCGTCTCCCAGAGCTAATTTCATTCTGCAAAAAAAATCCCACATACCACGTCATTTCATCGAAGTCTCCATCGGTGGTTTTCAATAGACCTATTGAAAACGCCAGATTTTTTGAATTGGGGTCTCGGGACAACAATCCAAATATCATTTTTGTAAACAAAATGGATTTGGCCACCTATCAAAAACTAAAGGCCTTTGAACTCGTGAGCAGCGAGTTTTGACCCGTGTCTGCAAACATCAAAAATCGTGACAAAGTTGTGCTTTTGCTTCAAGTCATCGAATCTTGCGGAAAATCTGCACTTGTCATAAATATTTCGACCCACACTTGCAAAAAGAAATGATTCGTCCGAATCCCTTCCAAATCTTCTAACAGACCTGGCAGCAAGATATTGAAAAACACAAAACGCGTCAAAAAAGTCATCGGATGAAAAATCCAAATATTTTTGCACCATCAACAACTCTGCATCGCTATATTGAAGGATAGGAAATTTAACCGCCATTTCCGTGACGCGGTAAGGGTTTGACTTTGTTCAAAATACCAGTGTTTTTTGAACGTAGTTCAATTTTGCCAATGATTTCCGAGCCCCGAGGGCGTGGTCAAAATCAGGGGAGAGGCGCATCCCTATGATCCCACCTATCGCGAATACTTCCGTAAACGCGAAATGAACAGGATTACCGGGTCACATGATAATGGCCTTAAAGAGGCTTGAGCGGTGTGAAGGGAAACTTTCACGCACCGTTCTTAGGTGAGTCCTGGCAGCAATGCCCAGGGCTTAACCGGCAGCTACTGATGGCTGCGTGCCCGAATCTGGGACAATCGAAGGAAAAATATTGATTTCGAACGATGAGATCACTTTCACGATCAGCTTCAAAGACGATCACGGCACGATTACATTTAAAGGCGGTACACAGTTTGATTTCTGGCCTGACCAGTGTGCCTTGATAGGCCAAAATAATGAAATTTTTATTTTCACAATGCGTCTCAACATATTGTTTTTATGGATTTTTATAAAGCTACCTAAACTCTAAATACATTTCAACTCCCGAGAAACTAAAACATCTCCCTGTTTTCTGAGACCCGCATTTTTGTGGTTGTTTTCGACAGATGAAAAAACAGTCGACATTATCTGGCTAGCCAATTCCTCTAAATTATCAGTAATTACGCCACATGTGAGTTGCGGCACTGATATTGCTAGAGAGGAACTGCTTGACGACGGGCACAAACAAACAGAGTGGAAATTTAAATGTAACAATTTTTCAGTGAAAGGATTTTTGTATGAAAAGAACAATCCTAGCGGTAGCAATGGCAGGGATTTTAATGGTGGCTTGCAACTTTGGTTCAAATCGAAATTCGATAGTTGCATCAAGTCCTGAAAAGTCGTCGAAAATTGATTTGACAGCAGAAGTCAATCAAAATTTTCAGCTGAGTCTGGCATCAAACCCCACTACAGGTTATGATTGGGAAATCACTCAACTTGACTCGAGCGTCCTGAAATTATTGGGCAAAGATTTCAAAGGTTCGAACCCTCAGTTAGATGGTTCTGGCGGCACAACGATTTTCACAATTATGCCGATAAAAGCTGGAAATAGTGAAATTAAAGTTGTTTACAAGAGATCGTGGGAAACAAAAGTTGCAGAATCTAGGACCTATAATATTACGATCAAAGAAGAATTTGATCCAGGCAACACCGGTGAAGGTGGGGAATGCGGTTTGATGGATGGGCCTATTTGCAAAAAAGGACTCTACTGCGACAAAAATAGTAATACATGCGTAAAGGAGCGTGATTATGGCAACACCGACGAAGGTGGTGATTGTGGCTTAACAGAAGGTCCAATCTGTAAACATGGACTATTTTGCGACATGAGCGTTCATAAATGCG
>CAILAO010000235.1 GCA_903832105.1 uncultured Pseudomonadota bacterium
GGGTCGTGATAGACGAAGTTCAACGATTACCAACTCTATTAGATATTGTTCATAGTATTTTAGAAAGCAAACGAGACGTCCAATTTATTCTAACGGGATCTAGTTCGAGAAAGCTAAAACGTGCAGGTGTCAATCTCCTCGGAGGCAGAGCTGTCATTAAAAATATTCATCCGTTTTTACCCTTTGAACTTAAGGAAGAGTTTGATCTAAGTAATGCGCTTAAATTTGGTCTTTTGCCCCTGGTTATTAATGCAAAGGAGCCACTAGCCACCCTGAATGCTTATCAAGGTCTGTATCTTAAAGAAGAGGTTCAAGCTGAAGGATTAGTGAGAAACATCGACGGCTTCGCTCGCTTTCTTCAGGCGATCAGCTTTTCTCACGGAAACCTCGTAAATGTTAGCGATATTTCGAGAGATTGTAAGGTTGAGAGAAAGACGGTTGATGGATATTTATCGATTTTGAAAGATCTTCTCTTAGGAGTCGAAATTCCAGTTTTTTCTAAAAGAAAGAAACGCGAACTAATATCCCGCAACAAATTTTATTATTTTGATGCGGGTGTTTATAGGAGTATCAGACCAAAAGGCCCCTTAGATCGTCCTGAGGAGATCGAAGGTGGAGTTCTCGAAGGACTGCTTATGCAGTGTTTAAAAGCGTGGATTTCTTATCGAGAAAAAGGTGACGAATTGCATTTCTGGCATACAGCAGCGGGATCAGAAGTTGATTTTGTTATTTATGGCGGGGAAGGCATCTTCGCGATTGAAGTGAAAAATTCAGACAAGGTCAGAAGGAAAGAATTAACTGCCCTAAAAACATTCAAAGAAGACTATCCGTCATCGAAAACACTTTTTCTCTATCGTGGAAAAGATACTTTGTTAGTTGATGAAATTATTTGTATGCCATGCAATTCTTTTTTGAAACATCTTGATCCTTCAAAATCATTGAATGAAATCCTCGCAAGTTTGACTTAGCAGGTCCTTTTTTTTAAAAAATTAGAGACACATTCACCCCTGCTTTTGGATAATTTTCTGAAATTTTCTTCTCGTAATAGTTGAGTCCTGACTCACTTTTATGATTTTCCAATCCGACATACCCGCCAAGATTCAAATCTTCACTAATAAGATAATTTAAATATATAGTTCCAGTCAGCGCCGCGCTCTTATAACTTAGTTCTCCTTTACCTCCCTGATCAGCCTCACGGTAAAATTTTAAATTTCGATAAATCAAACTAAACATGGGCTTCATTGCAAAGTAGTCTAACCGAAGATTAATGCGACCATAACTAAATTTTCCGGAAAAATTAGGCTCTAAGGCCTCTTTTTCGGCAACTTTTTCTCGTGCTTGTTGGATTTCTTCTGGTTCGTCATCTCTTTTCGGGCCACCATTTCCCCTACCTTCTTTGGCATCTGTCGCGCTTCCCAAATAAAATTGTGAGAGAAGATGACGGTTTTGAAAAGAGAGGTCGAATGTGACCATTTCCATACGATCTCGAAAAAAGGAGTCCAGATGTCTAACGCCATAGTGAACATCCGATAGAGTCACTCCCGCCGTATAATTCCCGTAATCAAATCCACCTGAAATATGATTAAGTTCAACAACACGATCATCATATTTATCCAAGTCATTTGAGATCCATTTATATGTTTTCTCACCTATAAGAAACCGATCGATGTCGTAAAAAAATGAACAGTGAATATAGTCAGCCTTTAATCGATAAAAGAATTGGGTTTGAGGCTCTTCGTGAATACTAAATTTTAGAGGCGCAACACCTGTCACCAGAAGACTTTGAAAACCAAATGGACCTTGTGATAATTCACTGACGATCATAGGCACAAAGTCATTAGTACGCTTTGTAGATTTTCCATAACGAGAGCCATAATTCATCCACAGACCAAGAGATGTCTTATTAGAATAAACTTGCGGCACCGGATAAAAACGCTGGTCCTTGCTATATTCCAGAACTTTCTCATGCCCTGACATAAGACGGTCAAGCTCCCTCTTAATGATAAGAGGATCACCCAAAAGCTGCTGTGGGTAGATAGGATGGGCAACATCCCCCTTTTTTTCCGGTGTAGCACATTGACTAAATGGATAGGGATGGACAAATTCATAGAGTCCGGGTTTTGACAAAAAATTAATGACTTTCGGGGAGTCGATCAAATCAATTTCCCAAATACTGTTACGATCGATGACCGTCTCTCTTCCGTCAAAGGAAAGAAAAGAGATTTTATCCTCGGAGAAGTCGACGGGCCAGCCCTTAACAAGTTCGACAAGGTTACCTTTAAAGAGTGTCTTTACCACGACCCCTTTTGTCAGATTCCCGTTAGTCACTTTCTCAATCGGGATTTCTGCTATCGGATAATAAGCCAAGTAAATAATATCAAAACGCGAAATTTCTTTAATAACGCCGTCTAACGAAAGGATAGCTATTTTTTCGTCATTCACATGGATAATGACGCCAACTTCCCTTTTACAACTAGCATAGTATACGGCATTAAGATTCACCGCATAGGCCGACGGCAGCAATGAAAAGTAAGCCGCGGCTGCCAATGCAAAACATGTTAGCTTCATGCACAAGCTAGAGTAAAATTTACAACATAAACTCAAGAGCCATGGAAGCCGAATATTTTGTGGTTTTCTCTTTGTCATTTTGATTCCCTACGTGCGTGTCGAACATTCGATTCATCAAATTCAAATATCCCAGCAAGGCCACATAACCACCAAACTGATGCTTGATGTAAGTTGCCGTTGTATATTGCAAAAAGCCGAGTTTACTGGCCACATCTGACATTGTTTCATCATAGTCGACGTTGAGCAAAACCTCATCAACGCCAAATTTTATCTCGCTATTTAAATCAAGATCAAATCCTGTCCTTACAAAATAAGATTTGAAATGGAAACCATTTAGCGACTTCAAAAGATCTTCTGCGGATTTACTGGATGCACCGCCATTCTTAATTTCACTCAATTTTGCAAGGCTTACATCACGGTCGGATGGCTCATCAGAGGAAAAATGAGCCGTTGAATATAGCAGTTTAAACCTTAAGGATTTCGTCGTATACATGAACCGGCTCATAAGCGAAGACTTGGATGACAATATTTCTCTGACATAATCGTTTCCAATGATTCCGAATGTCGGATAAAAAA
>CAILAO010000236.1 GCA_903832105.1 uncultured Pseudomonadota bacterium
GCCCGGGACTACTGGATGAATGCCGAAGAAGCCCTTGATTATGGGCTGGTTACGAAGATCGTCCGAAATTTCTCAGAATTAGCTTAAACCGAGAATTTTTCATTTGAAAAAAAGTGCAATTCCTGGTTCTTTATCGGGAGTGTCTTTTTCTGCGAAGGTGGTGGAATTGGTAGACACGCTGGTCTCAGAAGCCAGTGCCCTCACGGGCTTGGGGGTTCAAGTCCCCCTCTTCGCACTTCTTTTTGCTAGGTTATTTTAAGGGTGGTATGTAAGTTGGCAGCTTTGCCCCAATCAATTTCCGGCTATTTTGCAATATAAGCGCCGTCGGCGCTGAGAGTGTTGAGCGTAATATTTGATGTTGAACCATTCGATCCCACAACATCGAGCCATCCACCGTAGCCTGCGAACAAATCATAGGTTGAGCTTCCAGAAATTATGCTATTTCGACTAGAAATCACAGAATGTTGTTGCGACAAAAGTGCGATGCCGCTGTTTTGAATGATCGCGTTATTAGCATAAATACTTGAAACAGATGATGCATTAAAAGCATAAGTCGTATTAGTCACCATCGCAGAATCCGCAAAAATTGTCCCAGAGTACGTAGCATAAAAACCATCCCCGCAATTTTGCACGGTGATGCCATCAGCGTGAAGAACCGAATTCTGTTCGACCCTGACAGCATGACTCCTGAAATCTTTGATGACAATATTGGGTCCGAGTTTTTCCACAGAGCCACCCAAATTCACATAAAACCCAGTACCGCCTGATCCAACGGATTTTCCAGCGCCCTTAATTGTAAAACCATTGATTTTATAGATTCCTTTTGAGTTACCGATCCAAAAACCATGCACGTTTTGTGGAAATTGCAACACCACGTTGGCAGGCGTTGTTTCGTTGCCAATGATTTTAATATGTTCACCTTGCGGATGATGCACATAGATAAAGGTTGTGTAATTATAAGTGCCATCAGCCACCTGAATTGTGGCCGAACTGCCAGCTGCAAACGTTTTATCGTTAAGATAATCCAATGCGGCTTGAATGTCGGCATAAGAAGCAGGCACATTGAGAGTTACAGCCGTGCGAATCACTTGATCTGTCCATGCAGCGTTCCCCGTCGCATCGCTGACCAAAAAACGTCCGGACGCCGCATTGCTGGTCACCTGAAGATTGGTTGTTTTTGTTTTTCCATTCACATCCAATTTTTCGGCAGGACTTGTTGTTCCAATCCCTACATTCCCCGAATCGTCAAGCACAACACTTGAATTTTGGATAAGTTTTCCGGTCGTGCCATCAAACCTGGCAATTGCATTGTCAGTAGCCGAAGCTGGTCCAACGACTTTTTCAGTAAGCTGCGTTTGCAGGGTGGATGTAACACCATCAAGATAACCAAACTCGGTATCACTCACCGCGCCACTACCGATCTTAGCGGCATCAATATTGCTCGGTAGATCATTTGCTCCGAGAGTAGTTCCAGACGTCGCGCGGCCATAAGTGTCCACCGTCACTTTTGTATAGGTACCAGTGGTGACGCCCGATGTTGCAAGAGATAACGTGCCAGTATTCGTGATCGGTCCACCGGTAAGTCCCGTCCCCGATCCCACGCTTGTAACCGTTCCACCGGAATTAGCATCGCTCGAACAAACC
>CAILAO010000237.1 GCA_903832105.1 uncultured Pseudomonadota bacterium
TTAAACTCGTCTGGCACGGCAAACCTCCTAAAAGTTTTGGCAATAATAATTTAAGATTATAGCCATCGCCAAAATTATAGTCACTTTTTTTAGTAAATCCTCCCTGCCCACTTTGCCAAAGGGGGCAGGGGGGATTTACCGGGGTACAATCGTGTTTCATTCGGACAGAAATTTTGGCAACGAGTCTAGATAGGACTTGGAAAAACTGCTTTCGAGGAAGAGGCCATCGGGCTGCGTCAAAAAATCGATTTCATAACATTTTGCCTTCAAGTGACATCGGAGGGACAGCCGATATACCTCGATTCGCTACGAACGGCAGGACGTGACTTATTCTACAACTACCAACACATCCCCGACTTGATAAGATTGGCCCACCTGGGCCTTTATTTCTTTCACGATTCCACCGGAAGGTGCTACTACCGGCAATTCCATCTTCATGGCTTCAATGATGAGTATTTCGGAGTCTTCCTCCACACCGTCGCCAATTTTGACTTTCATCTCTAATACCTTGCCATTCATAGGCATGGTTACATCTGCCATCTCCTCAACCTCCTCAAGTTATTATGATTTCATAAGACTAAATCACACGACATATCTGCGCCCGGTAACATACTGGGCGCTGGATTTTGATTCAATGCTCATCAGAATTTGATTGGCATAACTCCATAAGAATCCCGTGAGTACCCTTGGGGTGCATGAAAGCTATGGTCATCCCATGAGCCCCAAGCCTGGGAGTCTCATCGATGAGTTTGACTCCTTTTTCCTTGAGTTCAGCCACGGCCTGGTAAATGTCGTCAACTTCAAATGCTATATGATGAATTCCCTCACCGTTTTTATCCAGGTATTTCTTGATCGCAGACGATCCCGAAACATCTTGCAACAGCTCGATTGAGCTTTCGCCAACTGGAATAAAGCCGATTTTCATGCCCTGATAATCTTCGGTATGAGTCAATTCCAAAGGAAGTCCCAGAGTAAAGAACTTCAACGCAACATCGAGATCACTTACGGCAATTCCCAGGTGAGCAATTCTCTTGATCTTCATAGGGGCCTCTTTATTAGTCCCAGCCTTGATGCCTCAAGAATCAGTTGCAGGAGGAGAATCGGACTTGGCAACATCCGAAGACGATTCCTTATTCTCTGCCGGCTTCTTGGTGTAAGCGTTGTCCTTTCTGCCATAATCAGTCACATACCAACCTGTCCCCTTGAGCACGAATGTCGACGGTGATATCAGGCGTGAAGCCTTGCCGCCACACTTGGGACAAGTGTCTACAACGGGATCGGAAAACTTCTGCCATTCCTCGAATTCCTTAGCGCATTTTTTGCACCGATATTCGTAAATCGGCATCTTCAAGCACCTCCATGAAGTCCTATATAAGTTGATTTTTCTCGCAACAGGGTAAGCTGCGAATCATAAAGTTTGAGGAGGTAATCGGTGTTTGTCACACCCGAAAGAATTTCTCTGGTGATGTCATGGACCAAATTTTCTTCTTTATCCCTCTCTTGAACACAGGCAAAGAAGTCCGCGCCGTACTTTCTAAAGCGGATTATGTGTACCAATTCGTGTGTCAATATGAAAAGCCCCAATGTCCACAAATCATGAAAAGAGGAACGTAAGAGAGCTAATAAAATGTTAGGATCCTGTAATACTATTCCGTATTTTTCGCGCCCTTTCCGACCTGCCGGGGAATGGGTCATGTTTTTCAACACGACTACGTGCGCAAAAGCTTCCGCCTCGTGCAGCGACTCATCCACCTCCCTGCGTGTGAAAACACCATAAGGATTTCGTTTCCACTCGTCTTCGCTCAGGTCAAAATGTCGCTGCGTCAGTCTCTCAGCCAATAGGGCCGCTTTCGTGATGGTTCTTAAATCCGTTCCGGTGAAAAAACCCGCTTGCATCATCGAGACCTGTTTACTTATTCTTATGACGTTGCCGTGCTCGAAGCTTCTTATGCTTGTGCTTACGCATTTTTTTCCTTCGTTTCTTGATTATGCTCCCCATTCACACCTCTCACACAGTTATGAAAGAAATAGAAGTATCATGTCCGGACTCCTGTGTCAACTTTCGGACGCGACGAATATGCCTGCGAGAAAA
>CAILAO010000238.1 GCA_903832105.1 uncultured Pseudomonadota bacterium
CAGATCCGAAATACCGGCAAAGGCATGTTGAAGATGATCTGCACTGTCCCGCTCTTTATCGGAAAGATAGGGAGAGAGACCACGCCGTGCGAGTGAAGCGGTATATTTCAATTGTATGGCTCTTCATTAAAACAAGTGGGCAACATAGTTTCCGATGCATTATACAGATTGGGGGCTGCCGCCCATATGCGCTAACTTAAGCAGTGGATATTTATATCCGGAGGAATAAATAGGAGAATGCGAAGAGGGAATGACAGATGAAAATTGATGAGAACTGGGAATTCCTTTTACAATTTCTACCGCAAGGTTGGGAACAAAAAGCAAAGGATCTTGGAGCCGTGACGCGGCAACGAAAAATCGTGTCGGCGGAAATATTACTGCGAATTCTACTAATTCACCTGGCAGATAGTTGTTCAATGCGTGAAACGGTAGTACGAGCAAAAGAAGCCAAATTGGCAGATATTTCAGATGTAGCTTTGTTTAAACGCCTTAAGGCAAGTTCAGAATGGTTACGATGGATATCAGTAACTCTTGCAGAAAAAATACATGGAATTGTTAAAAAACCTGGTTGGTTAAAAGAATTCAATGTTCGCATTGTAGATGCAAGTATCATAACAGAACCAGGAATTACGGGGTCTAATTGGAGATTACATTACAGCATAGAGTTATTTGGGCTCTTGTGTGATCATTTTCAAATTACTGACCAAAAAGTGGGAGAAACCTTCCGAAATTTTCCAATAAAAAAAGGAGATTTACTGCTGGGCGACCGTGGATATGGAAGCACGGCCGGAATTAATTATGTTATCGAAAACGACGGAGATTTTCTTGTTAGAATCCGGAATAAGGCATTTAAATTAATGAAAAATGAAAATGAAGAATTCTGTTTGCTAGAAAATTTTCGTAAATTGGATTACGGAGAGATTGGTGATTTTGATGTACTCTATAATTCTTCCAAGAACAAATTGCAACAAATTCGTTTATGTGTGATAAAAAAATCTCCCGAAGCCGCAGAACGCTCAAAAAAAACTGCAATTCGAGATATGAAACATAAACAAAGAACCATCAACGAAGAAACAATCGAGTTACATGGCTATATGTTCGTCATCACGTCTGTTAATAGAAATGTGTTATCCGCAGTAGAGATTTTGTCATTGTATCGAATGAGATGGCAAGTTGAATTGGCTTTCAAGCGATTAAAATCAATATTAGGTCTGGGACATCTGCCGAAAACTGATCCGGAAAGTGCGAAAGCGTGGTTATATGGAAAGATGGTTGTGGCATTGCTGACGAACGCAATTGTTGAAATGGGACGTTCTTTTTCCCCCTGGGGATACCCACTGCGACAAAGTTTATGAGGAAGATCCCGAACAATCAAATCTTTGGAGAGAGACTTCACTTGCATTTCACTTACTGCAGTGTGCGGTAAATCCTTTTTTGTCTCTGAAAGACTGCATTTATCACTGGAATATCATTGCGAAAGGACTTGCAGAGGGCAATCGAAAACGGATCCGTCAATTGTTCGGAGCATACTCATATCAACAAAGGGGTGTACTTGCCAGTTAAGTTAGCGCATATGCCCCATCAGGGGGTGGGAATCCTCACAATGCCGGGGTTTTGAGGCGGCAGTCCCCTTTACTATGTTTGTCAAGACCGTAATTTACAAACATAAATGATAATTACCCGAATAATTTATATCACTGGAACAAAAAATTGAGTCCGAATACGCGTTAATATTTACTCCGTTTGGGTTTCATTGCAACTGTAGATTTTCAAACGGAGGCTTATTATCCATTTTGTCAATTTACGGGGATCCTAAATCTGGAGAAGAACCAA
>CAILAO010000239.1 GCA_903832105.1 uncultured Pseudomonadota bacterium
CCATAGCAGCCTATTGATAGTCTGCTCATTACAGAATTCCCGTGATTGAGTCAATGTTATAAGTTCAGTTGTATGTGCATGCATTACAACTTTTTCCGCACTTCCACGCAAGGCAATCATCTGGTGGATTCCCAAATGTGTGGGCAATTCGGATGTGGGCAGAAAATTGTTATCGTTTAATTTCTTTGACAGAATCCAATATCCGTTTCCTTCCTGGTTCAACTTAAGAATGAGCGTGTTTTTTACCGGTTTTCGAGCCATTTATAGACAGGATTGGGAAACGTGACCTGCTGCCTACAGGTTAATTGAATCGCCCGATACGTGGACGCAGAATGCGGATTAAACGAAGGAGAGGTTTGCGCCGGCGATTCCAACTTTGAAATCATCTGTTCAAAATCTTTTGGAGAAATCGTCTTCGCGCTCATCATACACCGAAGAGCATCTATCTGATTTCTAAAGCGATTGACATCGACTAGATTATTTCTAGCTCTTGAAGGGATGCAATTTGGAAAGTTTACAATACAAAAATCACGAAGAAACTTAACGGCCATCATCGTATCACAGAAACGTTTGGTTACAATTCTGACTCCCAAAAGGTCATAGATAGTTTCAGCGACGTTGCCCGTTTTCTGAAGCAGTTTGAGAATTATCGACTCTTTTTTCTTTTCACATTTCCAATCAATGCGTTCAAGGATTACAAAATTGTCTCGCGTCCCAAAACAAAGCTCGCTCTTATCATTGTGGAAAATATGCTTTTGAAAACGCCCGAGAATTTGGGTTTTTACAATTTCGATATCAATAGGTCTTGGAATATTTTGGCTATGAATGATCGTGTGCATAACTCTTAGCACCGCACACGCCCAGGCACTTTTTAAGCGTTCATCAGGATCTGGATTTGAGGCCCACAAAAGTAAATAGCGCGGATCTTCGCAAAGAAGAATATCTTGGGGAGGGATTAAACCCTGATTCCATTCGGTAGGAATCAGATGTTTTTCGATAAAATTTAACGCCTCGATCGTCACACTATGAAGCGCTAACTGATCATCTTCAGAATTCGGATCATAACCATAACTTGCAATAAATTCTGTCGCTTCTTTCCAGCTTTGAACCTTCAAAGACGGAAGATCAACGGCCGATTTTCCACCTATCAAAACATCGATAACAGGCCATGGAAAATGCCAAATTTCACCTAATCGTTGGCTTGAAACGTCCATCAACTGAGACACTCACCGTAACACTCGTGATTGGCGGCTTTCCTCAATTTGCTTTTGGCTAAAAATTCTATTTTCACTTCGTTAAAATCAAATTGAGGACAGCCCCGGCTTCGACCTATGTTATAATACACTATAGGCATCACTTTTAAAAAAGAGATTTTATATGAAAGTCATTATTCTTCTATTGTCGGCTTTTTTCTGGTCATTCCTACCAATGAAGGCGCTAAGCTCCGAAGGATCAAGCAGTCCTTCGCCTGCTCAGAGCGTCTCTACGGAAAAATCTCCGCCTGCCCCGCTAGCTGAAGACACGGAACTCAAGAGCCTCACGCAAAAATGGCACAGATTCCCTACCTTTGCGGGTGTTGACTTAGACACCAAAACACAGACAACATTTGCTCCGATTCCAGGATTTGTGTCAGTCGTAATCTTCACCGCTTCCTACTGCGAACCGTGCCAAGATCTAGCCATTGAACTTCAAAAAATTGAAAAACATTATGCATCTTTATACACAAGGTTTTTATACGTGTATTCTCACGACACTTTCGATGACGCCCGAGGATCAAAGAAAGAACTTAAGCTTGCAAACGCCATGCTAGCAAACTTCGAAATCCTTCACACGTTTCACAATCCTGAGCTTCCGACAATCTATGTCAGCGATCGGCACGGCTGGTTAATGACAAGATTTGTGAATATCAAAGTATCGGATGTTGGAAAAATAGAAGAAATGTTAAGACTACTCACCTCTTACTGAGATTCTGTTATTGATTTGCGGCTCCAGTGTTGAGGGTCCCGGCCGATTGCACCATTTCATCGTGCCATCGTTGTCTAATTTTTACGAAGTCATAATTTTTGTCAGAATCGTTCTGATTAATGAGGGTTCCTAGCGGGACTCGACGTTCACCTTCAATCGACGTTTCACCGAAATCAATTCTAGAGGCGTCGCCACCTTTTTTTGTTCCTGCCTCACGGGTAATATGCCGTTCTCTTCCACTCTTCTTGTCGCCCCCCTCTTTCTCTTTTTTCGCGATAAGTGGCAATTGGGGTAATTGATGAGAGTCACCTTTGCTTCCAACGTAACTATCGACAGAGCCTTGCTTGACGTTCTCTTGGCCCGTTAAATACCAAGGGCAGAGGAATATCCCTATAATAACCAGAATGTTAAATGATTTCATGACAACTCTCCTTTTAAAAGGCCCGACGAAAGCTCGCCACCCCACGTAGACACTATACTCTTATCGGTAAAACAGAGGAAAAAAATTAGAGAAAATTTTTAAACTGTAAAACGAAAACAAAGTCCCGACCTTTGCCTTCCTTATATTACATAATATTACAGATAATATTATAATGGATAGAGGGCACCGAGATAGGCCTATTGACAGATTCAGACTCAATTAAACCCAAAAAAGGCAAAAAGTCCAAAATAATAGGGATGTTATGCGCCGTTTATATGCCGTTTCCATAGGATGTCTTTTAAGTCTTCTCCTGGGGACCGAATCCCTCCATGGTGAAGAAAAGTACCCATTCGAAAACCCGTGGCTTCGACTTAGTACCGATGTGAGTCATCTTAAAGTTGCTCCGAAGGGTCATTTTTTGTCGTTTACGAAGGGTAACGGTCTCGGACTTTATACCATTGACCTCTCATCGCTTGAAATATTCGAAGTCTCTCAGCTTCAGGTTGAGTCTTCGTCTTTCTGGTCACCTGATGGACAAAGACTAGTTTATCGAGAAATTTCAAAAAATAGGAAAAACGAAATTCTGAGTTCCATTAATGTCTACGATTGTATTCTTCATCAAAATTTCATGATCGAACACCTTCCTCTTCGATCGGGATTTTTAACGTTTGATCCGCGAGACCTAAGTATGTACCTTGTTCACGAAAAAGGTATTCGTGTTAAGAAACTGAACTTCCCCGATAAAAGGCTTGCTCGATGGCAACTCATGTATAAGGCGAGACACGCAAACGAGGGGCGATGGGTTGCCACGCCTAATGGCATTATTTGGGCAACAAGCGAGGGGCTAACGATAAGGAAAATGGAAGACGACAGAGCAGGGATTACATCGTTCGACATTTCTCCTGATGGACGGTTTATTGCCTGGGCCACTCGAAAAGATAACGTTTTTGTTAGCGAGGCGGGGAAAAAACCTTTCAAAATTGGAAATGGACGCGACCCTTCATGGCACCCGGAGCAGCGTCTTTTAGTGTATGCAGCTGCAAGGATGGTTGGCAATAAACCCGTAAGTTATGATCTTAGGGTTTCGGATATTCTGGGGACAGGCCGGTTCGTCACAGCAACAGAATTTTCAAATGAAAGATGGCCTGTCTGGGATCCAAAAGGGCAGAGGATTATCTATACAAAGGCTAAAACCACCGATCTCTTCAGTATGGAGTTTAAGCTTTGAAGCAGGTCTCCAGACTCATATTTGTTTTTTTTCTGATCGGATATGGAGTTTCTGGACTTTCCGAAGCCCCCTCCGAGGCAGCTCGCATCGAAAAAATAAGCCCTTTCTTTACGCCAAAACCGGGAGGCTTTGCCTCGCTTGACCCCGCTGAAATACGCGATCAGGAAAAACGAAGACCCGCCGAAGACTTAAAAGGGTATATTAAAGTTAATCCACCAAAAGGCTCCTGTTTTTACATCCAAAGAGCCTACGACTTGCCCGATGAAAAAATTTGCAAATCTTCTGTCTTGAGCTTTAAGGTTGGCGACATTGATCCGTCTGGTAGAATCGTTTGGAGGCTTTCAACAAGTGGCAGCGATCAAGGAATTGCCTTGCGCTGGCTAACCCCGTATCGTATCGCTCAGGTTATTCCCTACTCAAAAAACGAGAAGGAACCCAGGCAACACCGCATTATTAAGACGTGTGAATTGAAATCGGAGATCCCTGGCATACAAGAAAAACAAAGACGACTTCATATAGAGTTATTTGGTGGTGAGGAGTGGGTTTTAAATTTTCCAGAGAAAGATTCTCTCGTTTCTCAACCCCCGCCCGTGCCTAATCTACATATTATGAAACCTGGACGAAGAATTGATGGGACCGGAGGTCCAAAAGGATTGACTAAGAACACTGGTTTCGATGAAGACGACGATGATGCATGGGTTATCCCCTCACGCGATACTTACATAATGAGCGCTTCTAATTTCATCACATCGGATTCCGGACCACCGGGAAATATAAATAAATGCCGCTATCAATTAAAAAATGCCCCTGAAGACCCAGAAAGCGGTTGGATCGAATGCCACCATACTGACCGTTACCAGATTGTGTACACGCACATTCCGTGCGCTAAAGAAATTCTCCAAAAAAAACCTTAGCGGTTAAACCGGGATTTTGCATTTAAGATCGTAGCGAGAAGACCAAAAACAGCACCGACAAGGCTTGCGAAGAAAATGGCCTGGAATAGTATTATACATACAG
>CAILAO010000240.1 GCA_903832105.1 uncultured Pseudomonadota bacterium
CGACTGGTGGTCTTCCTCAAAATCAATCGAGGTAAGGGAAGTATATCATGGGCAATAAATCAAAACAACTGGATGTCCTGGCCACCTACATAACGTACAGTTTGTCTCCTTTCTTTTCCTGTAATATTTGTAAATATTGCATGAAACATCATATAAACCTTGACAATAATGACAAAAACTAGTATGATAGTGCCATGACTCAAAGAATATCAGCCAGAAAGCATTTTGCAACGGAACATGATTTCTGCAATGTACGTATCCAAAATCTCATATCCGACTATCCGCCACATTCCCATGACTATATCGAAATCGTCGTCGTTCTTGCAGGCCACGTGGAACATTACATCAATAAAAAGACATACAGTGTATCCAGCGGGGACGTGTATGTCCTGCAGGGCCAGCAGGAACATGGATTTCAAAAGCCCACCAAGGATTTCAGGATAATCAATGTCATGTACCGCCCTGAAATTTTCAATTTTCCTCTGGATAAACTCAGGACAATGCCAGGGTATCAGGCATTGTTTGTTCTTGAGCCCGCGAAAAGAAGTGACAGCGAATTCCGCAGTCTCCTGCGCCTGGACAGTGCACGCCTGAAGGAAGTTCTGGAAAAAGTCCAACGGCTGCAGCATGAAATGAAAATGCGTTCCCCCGGGTTCGACTGCATATGCCAGGCATACCTGCTCGAACTGATCGTATTTCTTTCACGCCTCTATTCGAAATCTTCTGAAAGTTCTACGTCCGACCTGCTGCGGTTCAGCGAGGCGGTTGCATGGATGGAGGAGAACTATGCCAAGCACCTGACTGTTCCTGCTCTCGCACGCCGCGCGGCAATGTCCAACCGTCATTTTTTCAGAATGTTCAAGAAAATATTTCACATCCCCCCTCTAGAACATATTATTCAACTGCGGATCAGACATGCGGCAGAACTCCTGGAGTCAAGAAGCAATAATATTACAGAAACAGCATTCAAATGCGGTTTTTCCGACGGAAACTATTTTTCCAAGCAGTTCAGGCGCATCATGGGGGTTTCCCCGAGACAATACAGAAAAGCCACTGACAAGAAAACGGTTTAACCCGAATTCCGATTTTAAAGCAATGAAACTCCAATAAGAGTCTGATTAAAGTTGTTTAAAATATTTTTCCGAAGGCAGGCTCTGCCCCGTCACTTATGCATCATGGGAATCCATACGTGAACAGTACCATCTTCCATGCATGAAAATTGCGCTCAGCTGTCTTAACTCAGAACTTCATCGCCTCAAAGGCCTGCTCATATAACCAGTGCCCAAAATCATTGGGATGATTTATGTTGTTGCCCAGCAAAGACGATTGATCTTTGCGTTTGAAAACCATCTTCCAAGTATCAGAATGAGTAAAGGCAACTTCTGGGCAAAGTTGCCCAAGACTTCAAAGAATTCTTGAAGTTACTGAACGAAGAGCAACTTGAATATCTTCTGGACACAATCAGTTATCGGAAATTGAATTCCAGATTTCTGTCGAAATCGATGCTATTCACCCTGTCTGCGCGAGAATATCCAGCGGACTGACCGCCGTACTGGCAAGTCCCCGCATGACATGTGTGTAAATCATGGTCGTTTCAACGCTGTTGTGTCCGAGATATTCCTGCACTTCCCGGATGTTTACGCCGTACATCAGCATGTGTGTTGCGAAGCAATGTCGCAGCGTATGCACACCCGCATGCTTTGTGATTCCGGAACGGATTACCGCTTGCCGCATGGCACGCTGAAGCACTTCCTCTCCGACATGTCGGAGACCCTTAATCCGCTGCCATAGATAAGTCTCAGCATCAGCCCCGTGGTGCCGTCCAGTTCAGCCAACACCAACGCAACCTCCTTAGTAGGTTTGCTCG
>CAILAO010000241.1 GCA_903832105.1 uncultured Pseudomonadota bacterium
GGCGGTGCGTCGGTTTTGGGCTTCGCAGTAGATCTTAAATGCAAAATCCCGGTTCAACAACCAACTTTTATTGAAATGTGGGCTATGCACAGACGTTTACTGCTTGATCTTTTGGAACGCTACGAACCTTGGGACGACCAAGAGGCTGCTAATAAAAAACGAATGCTCACATTTGTCAGAAAATATCCCGATTGTTTTGAACGAAGCTTAAACGTCGGCCATATCACTGGTTCTGCGTGGCTCGTCAACGAGAACAACTCTCGCGCTCTGCTTACCCATCACAAGAAACTTGATTTATGGCTCCAACCGGGCGGTCATGCCGATGGTGAAGCGGACGCCTGCCTTGTCGCGCTCAAAGAAGCCCGAGAAGAATCCGGAATTTCAGAAATCGAACCCATCTCTAACCAAATTTTCGATCTCGACATTCATGATATTCCAGCGCGGGGTGATATTCCTCGGCATCTTCATTATGATGTACGTTTTCTTTGTCAAGCACGGCATTCTAAGTTTCGCGTCAGTGACGAATCGCATGCCCTAGCTTGGGTTACCCCAGAAGAAATCAAAACACTAAAAACCGATGCCACATCTGTACCCCGCATGGCTGCAAAATGGTTTGCCTCTAAGACAGCCATGTCTTAAGCAAAATGAAAATGAAGATAACATCTTTCGCATATCGCTTGGCAAGACGGCGGGGCTCTTGACAGAGGCGAAAGAACCATTCGAGACCAATCTTCTGTACCCATCGCGGTGCGCGTTTCACCGTTCCTGCCGCAAACTCAATCGCGGCTCCAATACCTAGCAAAACGCCGACGTTCAATTGTTCGTGGTGATGGAAAATCCATTTTTCCTGTTTGGGCGCCCCTAAACCAACAAAGACAATATTGGGAGAAGAGTGATTAATGAGTTTGATAATTTTCTTGTTTTCTTCCTGATCTTTTTCAAAACCAAACGGTGGGCTGTAGGTTCCAGAAACCTGTAACGCGGGCCAGCGTTCACAAAGTTTCTTTGAGGCGAGATCGGCAGCTCCTGGGGGTCCCCCCAAAAAAAACACCTTAAGACCATGTTTCGCAGCTTCTTCACAAAGCCTTGGCAAGAGATCTGCTCCCGTTATGCGCTCCTTCAGCGGGCGCCTGATGAGTTTAGACCCCCACACAAGAGGCATTCCATCAGCCACTACCAAGGAAGCTGCTTCATATACACGGCGAAATTCTTCATCTTTTTCAAGATTAACAACATGATCCACATTTGGTGTGACGACAAAATCACTGCGCGCATTTTGAGCAAAATGAATGATGCGTGCGACGGCTTCCTCAAATGTGATATTATCAATCGATATACGCCCGATCGTGACGCGGTCGGCTTTATAAGTAGAGGCTTGGGACATCATGTTCTCCTGTTTGGTCGATCATCAAATATGTTAAACCAATGTTCTTCGAAAAGCGACCGCATTCGCGTGCTCATCCTTGCTGAACAGGCGAATCCATCTTGGGTGAGCGTTCCCTTTGTTGGCTGGTGTCACGCAACAGCGCTTGGGAAGCTTGCTCACATCCATCTCGTGACTCACGCACGTAACAAGGAAGCCATATTAAAATCAGATTTTCCTAAAGACCAAGTGACGTTTATTGATCTTGGTTTTTTTGATCGTCTCCTGAAATGGCTCTATACGAATATGACGCGTATTCCTGGTGGTGGACAGGTCACCTATACCGCTTTTAAAATCCCTTTCTATTACCTATTTGAATTTTACGCTTGGAGGCTATTTAGAAAGCAACTTAAATCTGGCGTTTTCGATATTGTACATAGAATTACCCCCGTTAGTCCCGCAATGCCCAGCCTTTTTGTAAAACGGTGTCATGCAGTGCGTGTCCCGTTTATCATTGGCCCGCTCAACGGGGGACTTCCTTGGCCAAAGGGATTTGCTCATATTTTAAAAAAAGAACGTGAATGGCTGTCATATCTTCGAAAACTCCATACCTTGCTTCCCTATGCAAAGAGCACTAGAAAGTGCGCCTCAGCTATCATTCTAGGGTCCCGCGCAACGTGGAATGAAATGCCGAAGAAATTTCTTTCTAAATGTTTCTACTATTCAGAAAACGGCATTACTGATGATCTCCTCAGCCTTTCTACACTTTCTAAACCAGAATTTAAAACATCTCCCCTCCGCATCGCTTTTGCCGGACGTCTTGTTCCCTTAAAAGGGGTTGATCTTATCGTCCGTGCCGCGAGCCAGTTAATTTTAGAAAAGAAGATTCATCTCGACATTATCGGCGACGGTTCCGAACGTCGGTATTTGGAAGAACTCGTTCAAACAGGACATCTGTCGGATGGCGTTACGTTTCATGGATGGCTCCTTAGAGATCAGGTTTTTTCGATCTTAAGTAAGTCACATGTATTTGCTTTTCCGAGCATTCGAGAATTTGGCGGTGGGGCTGTCATTGAGGCCATGGCTCTTGGACTCGTCCCGATAGTCGTTGATTATGGCGGTCCCGCAGAAATCGTTACTCCGGAGACTGGTTTTATTTTACCACTTACGACCACCGATGATCTTATTCAATCCCTTCAAAATGTTTTTCGAAATCTGATTGATCATCCCAACATTCTAAATACTTTTTCTGTTGCTGCAAAAAAAAGGATTGAAGATCATTTTACATGGGCAAAAAAGGCCGAAAAAACCTTGGCTATTTATAATTACCTTCTTGGAAGACAGCCCGAAAAACCAGGTTTTTCGCCCACTAA
This sequence comes from uncultured Pseudomonadota bacterium, assembly GCA_903832105.1. Classification (GTDB taxonomy): domain Bacteria; phylum Bdellovibrionota_B; class Oligoflexia; order Oligoflexales; family CAILAO01; genus CAILAO01. The sequence continues at coordinate 2,737 of CAILAO010000241.1, forward strand.
CATGAAGTGACGAGAAGAGAGGAACATTCAATATGAAGCGAAGTCTTTTTTTTATCACGCTTTTCATTCTTACAACTATCCCGATATCAGAAGGAATCGCAGGCATCAAGACGACGGAAGTGCGATTTGTGATAGACCAAAGCCCCAAGATCATCATCAGTCCCTACATCTATGGCTTGGCAACCTACATGGCCGAACCTCGCAAGGACTCCAATGTCTGGGATCTTAATCCCGCTCATTTTCGCTTTGGCGGAAACACCAGTTCACGTTTTAACTGGAAGATTAACGCATGGAATGCGGGAAACGACTGGCTTTTCACGAATTTTAAATCAAAGATCCCGAACATGGTCGATTTTTTCCTGGAAGAAAACGTGAAACATGATGTTGCCTCATCCGTCACTCTTCCTATCATGGGATGGGTTGCGAAGGATGATCATTCCTCTAGTTACCCTGTGTCAATATTTGGCAAACAAAACGGTGCCCATAAAGATGCTGGCAATGGCATTGATCTTAAAGGTAAACGAATAAAGGCAGATCCGAACCGTTGCTGTATAAAGGTCGGTCCTGATTTCATTGCTGAGTGGGTGAACCATCTCAAGTCTCGCTTTGGGCCACATCCGCATGCCTATATTCTTGATAACGAGCCAATGCTCTGGTGGAAGACGCACCCTGATGTCCACTTCGAACCCGCGACTTATGATGAGTATTGGGAGAAGTTTCTTGGCGCAGCAACCGCCGTGCGTAAAGCTGATCCTAAGGCTGTTATTATCGCCCCGGCGATTTGGGGATGGCTTGCCATGGAGTATTCATCTATGGATATGCCTAGTGAGTGGAACGGCTGGGTCAAGGGCACCGATCGCAAAAAGCATGGAGATACGCCGTTTCTTGAGTGGTTTCTCACAAAAGTGCGAGATGAAGAGAAAAAACTTGGCATCTCTCTTCTCGATGTGCTCGATGTTCATTATTATCCTGACGGCGAGATTAAAAACAGTAAGCCCGATACCGATAAAAATCGGCAAATCCGGATCGAGGCAACTCGATCCCTCTGGGATAAAACGTATACCGACCGTAGCTGGATTAAAGAGGCGATCTATCTCATTCCGCGGCTTAAAGAACTCGTCGCCAAGACAAAGCCTGATCTTAAAGTAGCGCTGGGCGAATATAACTTCCGGGCCGAGCAAGACATCGCCGGCGCCATTGCACAGGCGGAGCTTCTGGGGATTTTTGCAAGCTATAATCTCGACATGGCCAACTATTGGACGATTCCCCCGGAAGGATCTCCGGTCAGTTTCGCTTTTAAAATGTTTCGTAACTATGATGGTAAAAAATCAACGTTCGGCTCGGAACTCATTAAAAACTCCGTCGGCATTAAGGACAAAGTCTCTATTTTCTCTGCTCGTCATTCAAAAGAAAAGATTTTTACTATCGTCGCGATCAATAAGGACCTGAGTGAACAACAAGAACTCGACCTCGTCCTTCCCGAAGGTCTTGGCAGCATCAAATCGACCAGGATTTTTATCTATGATCGAGATACGCCAAAAGCCATTCAATCAAAGAGTCTTGGAAAGCAAAAACGGGTTTCTATAACAATGAAACCTCTTTCACTTTTTATGGTGGAAGTAGGGTACTAGCCGCTATAAAATTCAGACTTCAACTTAGGTTATTGTTTTTCGCACATTAACATTTGAATATAGGGGGCGTTTGTGCCCTCCGGACCCTCGCTTTGAGCCACTTGAATTCCTGTGACCGCAGATGCGGATGTCGTGCCGGAAGTGCTGACAGCGGCGGGAGCGCCACCAAACTCTCGTTTGCCCCCCTCAAGATTGACACCTGGCATAAAGTGGCTATGACCGGGATCAACTACTGCATGCGTATGTTTTCCCACAGGCCGGTTTTCTTTGTCTGTGAGAGTCTGACCTATTTGTGCACCCAGCGTGCCCCCTTCATTAAGGCCTACAATGATCCGTCCCCTTCCCGCCTCAAGCGCTGTCCACCCGGTGGGGCACTGTGCGCTTTTCTCCAAAAAAATGACGGCGCCTTTTGGGAGTTTATCTTCATCACTTTTCGAAGGTTCAGGCGTCATTACTTTACACATCAGGTATTGAACATAGGGAGCATTGGTTCCGGGCACTTCACCTGCCTGTCCCAGGGAAATCCCAGTCACGGCGGGATCGGTTGAACCGGTCGTAACACCAGCGCTTCGAGCTTGCAATGGGAGAAAGTCGTTTTGGTGGTCGTAAAGGGCCATTGTTCCGTGAACATGACCGGGGTCTACAACGTCATGCCCGTGCTTGCCAGTGGGTCTATCTTCCTGGGCTTTGAGCGGTGTCCCCACTATTGAGCCGGAGATGCCACCGACGTTAACACCGACAATATTCAACCCTTTGGTTTCCGGAATCTCTTCCCAACCTTGAGGACAGTTTGGCAGATCAAAAAACATCGCGGTATCTGAGGGAACGACTTCAGCCATTGCAGATGGCACGTGAACCATAATGCAGGTCAATAAAAGTAACAGTGTTGAGCCGAAGAAAATTGACTTTTTTGACATGGTTTGCAGCGAAAAATTCTCTATCATATAATTTTTCCTTCTTAATTTTTTTGGCAGATACTGAGCTGAACATAGGGAACGTTAGTGCCATCAACAGTACCAGATTCAGTGATCGTAACACCGGTGACAGCGGCGTTAACATTGTACCCATGATAATAACCGATTCTATTGTTATCATAACCGTCCCAAACCTGTGTAGGCGACGCCCCCTTATGGACGTTACCATGTATATGTCCAGGGTCTACAATTCCATGTGTGTGCGCACCGCAAGCCCTATTTTCTTGGTTTTTTAATGCTGTGCCAACCTCAACACCGCTGGCACCGCCATCAGCCAAGGCGACAAATGTTCGCCCGGCAGCGACGCGGGACCATCCTTCAGGACAGCTTGGCAAATTGAAGGGAATAACAGCCCCGGTGGCTATCTTTATGTCGATAGGAATGGTCTGGTCTATGCGGGCGTTTTCACCACCGGTTTGTGGATTCTGTGACCCTGAATTACCAACCTTCGGTAGCGTCGATGCCTTTGCCTTTCTAGCTTCAGAGCTTCCTTTGAAGTCAGAGTCATTGCAGGCTGTAAAAAAAATGACACCACAGAAAGTCATTAAAAAAGTGAAGCGTCTTTTGGCTCTGGGAATATAATCCCTCATGATGTAGCCTCCTTTAAAAAATGTCACTCCTCTAAGTAAGGCTTTGCTACAATCAATCTTCTAACAACCCAGATCCGAAAAAGTTCGTTGAAATGGTGAAATTACTAACCACTGATATATACAAGATCTATTCCAATGGTTTCCTTAAGGATGTAAGTTATCTTGAAAGCATTGCTTATGAGAACTTAGGCAAAATTATCACCAGATTATCGGTTCAGTTTGTAGTTGGGCAATGTGGCTATTTTCTGGACGCTTAGTACGAATAAATCCCACAAGAGTTCATAACCTGTTGTTTAAAAAGAAATAGTTAATGCCTACCAATCTTATGCTACTGATGATTTCAGTTTTTGATAGCAGAAATTGCGCGAATGTCCTGAGATTGCGAGAGATACTGTTAGTCTGAAATTTTTTTATAAGACATGGGCGCGTCAAATAAAAGAGATTTCCAGTGAGGCTGACTTGTTAAATAAAAACAAAGAATCGCATAAAAGCATTGCGTGGCAAGGCATTCGTGAGGATATCTCAAAAAGAGTGGGCGACAGAGGAGAGACCATCGGTGGTGGCGCAGTTTTTGAACTAGATTTCATCGAGAAGACTTTTACAGAAACTTTTAAAGGAAAGGTGAACAGTATGGTTTACACCAATGTATGTTCAAAAGTTTTTGGCCTAGCATCGTTTGTCTTTTTATTCAGTCTTCCAATTGGATGCAGTGGTGGCGATTTTATTGGTAAATCGAACAGCAACAAGGAGCAAAACAGTTCAAATGCGGTTGGCACAGCAAAACAGCCGGCATCTACCACTACCACCACCAATACGAATACCAACACCGATATTGCAACCGCGACCTCCAATTCGACATCAACGGAGACCACTACCACCACATCGGCAGCAACGATAGATCCGAACATTCAAAGCTGTTCTGATCAATGGGGAGGTCAAGATCTGCCCTTCAGCGACGCACAAAAAGCAAAGCCAAAATTGTTCCCTGTGACTGGTGTTTCCAGCATTTTGGAGGATGGCCCAACAAACAGTCCCGTATTAACATTTGTTGATGTGCAGCTATCGGGAGGCTCCCTCTTTGGAATTCCCCTTCCACAAAGTGCCGCAGCCATTGCTCTATGCAATCCAAAGGCATGGTACTGTATCAAGATCAAAACACAATTAATCTCAGCATTTGAAATCGTTGTGCATAAAGACGCTCAATACGCTATTGTGCAAAACGAGCAAAGCGGAGTCAGTGGCGGCGCAGTCGTGCGAGATCGCCCCAATATATTCGGCAACTACGTATGCGAATAAAATCCATATTGGATCATATAGAGATCTGTTAACAGACCGGATACCAAACCAGCTTCTTACCACTTTAAAGACCTCCATATACAGGGTATGATGATTTATATGGAGCGTCGGGTGAAAAAACTTTTTATTTCGATTGTAGGTGATTCTCGCGCCTCAGATCAACCTGAAGACCTCGCTGTTTATGGCATGGATCCACACTTAGAAGAAAAACGTCCGGATCTGGTTTTGTTTCCGATCTCTACAGATGAAGTCTCGCGCATTTTGAGGCTTGCCTTTCAGGAAAAAATCCCTGTAACACCTCGTGGAAGCGGAACTAACCTGGCGGGAGAGGTGGTTCCGATACGGGGCGGCATTGTAATGTCGCTCACGAAAATGAACAGAATTTTGGATCTTGATATCAAGAATAGTCTTGTGCGTGTTGAGCCTGGTGTTCTCAATTATGATCTGCAAATGGCGGTCGAGGAACATGGACTTATGTATCCGCCAGATCCCAGTTCGTGGAAAATTGCCACGATGGGGGGCACCGTTGCGACAAACGCAGGGGGACCTAGGACGCTAAAATATGGTGTTACACGCGATTATCTGCTAGGGCTTACGGTGATATTGGCTAATGGAAATGTTCTTAAAACCGGTGGATCGACTCTTAAAAATGTCACTGGTTATGATTTGACAAGACTTTTTTGTGGCTCCGAGGGAACGTTGGGGGTCATGACCGAAATTACAGCGCGACTTGTTCCCAAACCTGAACATAGAAACACTCTAGTGGCCGATTTTGTGTCGCTTGCCGATTCCTCGCAAGCAGTGATCGCGATAAAAAAGGCTGGGATTGTCCCGGCAGCGCTTGAACTCATGGACAATGCTGTCATCAAGCTAGTTGAAACACACGCGAAGCTTGGTCTCTCGACTGACGTCGCAGCGATGCTCTTAGTCGAAGTTGACGGATGCCGAGAAGCTGTCAGTGCCGAAATAGATAGAATTGAGTCGATTCTTAAAGAGCATCACGTGGTTCGTCTGAATCGGTCAAAGTCGTTGGAAGAGGCTGAATCACTCTGGACGGCGAGGCGATCTGCCTTTTCCGCAATGGCGCGCCAGAGACCAAACGTCTTGATTGAAGACGTGACAGTCCCTGTGTCGCAACTAACGACGATGATCCAAAAAGTCGGTGTGATTGCTCAGGATACGAAAGTAGAGATAGGCATTGTGGCGCACGCAGGTGACGGGAATCTGCATCCATTTATCATGTTTGACCACGAAAATAAGGGAGAGGTCTCGCGGGTTGAAAAAGCGATCGATCGGATTTTTAGAGAAGCTCTTTCTCTTGGTGGGACCCTTTCAGGAGAGAACGGGATAGGTCTCGCAAAAAAGAAATTTTTGTCGCTCGAACTTGACGAGGTTGCTCTTAAGGTTACTAGAGATCTTAAAAAAGCTTTGGATCCCGATAACATTTTAAACCCTGGAAAGTTTGCGGAGTGATGGTTAGAAACTTTCCGGAAAGTCTAAAAAAAGATCTTGACCACTGCTCTCGATGTGGGCTCTGTGAGCCTCTGTGCCCAAGCTATAAAGTCATGCGCATGGAGCGTTATGCACCGCGTGGTCGCGTTCAGATGGTAAGAAAAATTTTCGCCGGGGAGCTTAGTTTCACGAAGTCTCTTCAAGAGGCTTTTACGAGCTGCATTTCGTGCGGTACCTGTTCAGAAAACTGCCCCAGTGGAGTTAGGATTGATCGCGTCTTCAGCCATATGCGCTTTGATCTTGTTCAGAAACTAGGGCAACCACTTTTTAAAAAAATGATGCTTTGGTTTTTACGGCATCCCAGCGTTCTTCACGCTGGAGCGGCTTCGGCGAGGATCGGACAATCGTGGCTCATAAAACCATTCAACGTCAAAAAAAAAATTGGGCCTATCGAGGTTTCTCGTCTGCCGCGTCTCAATAAAACGCCGTTTCGAGAGCATCTTCAAACGAGAATTCCCCCGCGTGGAAAAAAGATTGGGAGAGTCCTTTATTTTGTCGGTTGTGCTACGGATCTATTTAATGAAGACATTGGTCAAGCAGCTATTAAAGTCCTTACAGGACTGGGGTATGAGGTCATTATTTCTAAAGAACTGGGTTGTTGCGGACTCCCCATTTTTTTGAGCGGCGCTCTCGATAACGCACTAAATAATATTTCAAAAAATCTAAACTTAATGACAGAAATAGAATGCGATCATGTCATGTTCGATTGTGGGACGTGTGGCGGGGCTTTTAAAGAAAAGATTCCTCAACTACTGGAAGAACTTGGTCCCGATTTTGCCCCTCTTCAAGATAAAGCGCTGGCTCTCGCGGCGAAATCTCGTGATGTTTCGGAAATCATTGCGCTCAATCTCGATCGAATTGATCTAAGCACGACAAATCGGGATCAAAAACCTCTCATCGTCACCTATCATGATTCTTGCCATCTAAAGAGGGCCATGCATATTTCAAAAGAACCGAGGGCTATTTTAACAAAACTCCCCTCTATCCAATATTCCGAAATGCCGTCACCTGATGAATGTTGTGGGGGAGGTGGGGCATATCAATTTGAACACGCAGCGTTGTCCTCTGCTATCACAAAACGGAAGATACACAATATTAGAAGCGTCCAAGCTGATATTTTGGCGGTTGGATGTCCGGGCTGCCAACTAACACTATCCGCCGCACTCAGTCAACCGAATGATCCAGTTGTAAAACATCCTGTTCAGTTATATGCCGAGTTGAAGCAATTTTCGTAGTTGTCTTACACATGTAACATGGTTTACCTAATCTAACAGTTTCAAAAAACTTTTAAGACGCTCGATTTTCCGCGCATTGTTTTCCTCTTTCAGTTGCAGTCCAATCTGCTTCTTCACTCGAGCGACATCCGGTTTTTCCTTTATTTTTTTTGCAATTCTTAACATTTCGAGACAATCTGTCAGATCTGATTCAGAGAATCGAGATAGTTTTAGAAGAATGAATAAAGTGACATTTGGGCGGAATATCGTAGCCTTTTTCCC
>CAILAO010000242.1 GCA_903832105.1 uncultured Pseudomonadota bacterium
CCGAAGGCGACCGTCGGGATCTCGTGATATCAATATGTTGCATCGAGATCCCTTCGCTGTCGCTCGGGACACGACTCTGCTGAAAACACTTTTTTAGCAGAGTCTAACTAGCTTCCCGCTGCTGCTCAACTAGATCATCAGTATCCGGGATAGACAGGCCGTCAGCAACGTCAGCCCCATGGCGGGTTTCTAATATCTCGGCCATAGCATTAAGCTTCGTCACTAAGCGTTGGAGTTCATCTTTCTTACGAATAAAAACCCGTTTTTGATAATGTCCCGCACCAATAGATTCAACAAAGCGTTCTATTGATACGAGTGGACCATAATAGCGGTGTGTCAACCAAAAGACGATACTAAACATAATTGTGATGTATCCGACTAGCAGAACGCCAAGACGAACTGCATTGGTGAAAAAGACCTCATTTGTAACAAGTTCCCACTTGAGATTAGGGTCAACAATATTGAAGATTCCCATTACGTGCTGGTATTGCTCATTAAAGGCCATTACGAACAAAAGACCAGAGGCAATGACAAAGGCAACGGAAATCGTGATGATGTATAGTCCAAATTTAATCTGCCTAAATGGTTCTACTAACGTTGACTTTAAGTTTCTCTTCGGACGTTGATTTGATGAAGTCACGATCGAATCCTTTCCTTAGTGTCTCGAACACATAAACTTTTCCATATAAGGTCAGTTATTTTTCCACCTGACTATGTCACTTCGTTAGTCATCTATTTCAAACTCAGCGAGAATCAAAAGATCAAGGCATAATAAAAAAACAGGGCTCAATAAAATGATATTCGCTGGAAATACTCTCCTCTACATTTTACAAAAGCAATATGGTCTCAACAATATGCAATTGCAATATTTTCACTTAGCAACGGCAAAGACTAGAGAAATATCGTCAATTTCGTTTTGAAAAGCGATACTGCCGAAGGTGCCTTGCTTCGACAAAAGCAGATTTCGATGTCGTGGTGAAATCCAAAGAAGTCGAACTATATCTCGTAGTGTTCTAGCCTTAACTCTATTTTCTCCAAGAAAGCTAAGCCCTTTACTCTCCAATAAAATCGATAGGCGTTTCAATAGCAGCCGATCATGAGACAAAAAACGTGGGCTGCTCATTTGATGCAGTGTTTCGGAGACTTCCTCCATGATAGGATTGCGAAACGAAAGAGAGGACAAATTCTCTTTAGACCTCACGCTGTTTATCCAGTGTATCAACAGAGGCTTTAATTGGTCACCACTGATGGGGTTTCTGAGGCTTTTTGCCATTTTATCTGAATAAGTTACGTCCTCAAACAATTTTTCGAAAGGAACCTCGTTTGAAAAAGCGCTCTTAATTGGAACAAGGTACCACATGATTGGCCCGCGACTTACGTGATCTAATGAGTAGCAAGTTAGGCTGAGAGAACCCGGGGAAAATGATGTGATGTCTAAAGGTGACTCCTGAAGATCGAGTTCATCCGAGAGGCCGCCATCCATTCGAGAAAAATCGATTTTGAATTGAGAACAATATCTTTTAAGATCACTGATTGGTAAGTCCAGGGCCGTCTCGTTTACTTGGAAAGCGCGTGGGGCTGGAAGTGCGGCAATCCAACCTTCGGATTGAGAACAAAAACCGAAAGAATAGCCGTGGAAACGAAGATTTCTAGCGTGTTTGATGGCTTCACTTTTAAGTTCACTTGAAGTTAAAGGCTGATTTGGGTCTGCCGACCTCAAGATCCTGACTTCGACCTGGGCATCATAAATCCCAATTTGCCACTCAGTGAGTTGGTTAACGCTAGAGCGAGAACACACGAGGTTTCCAAAAAGGTGGTTATGACTGATATCCCGCCTTTCGAAAACAGAGCGATGAAATTGGTTAAAATCAAGGGTACTTTCGGTCGCGGAGACTTTCCCCTGCGAAAATAGGGAAAAAATAAGTGTTAGAAGAAAAGTTCCTCCAATTCTCGAATTCACCTTTGACAAATCGGTCATAGAGTCGGACAGCTTTCGACCAAGCCGTTTTACGTCTTTTTCTTTAAAGTGAGAGATTTCCTTACCTTCCGCTTCTTGAATCAGATTGCTGCATGTCTTCACAATTAGCTCAGCATTTTTCGAGAGAACTTCCCTTCGTTCCTTCGTTTGAAGAACCGGGGATAGTTTTCTGATTGGTTCAACCATCGTTCGGAAAATGTCTTCCAAAGAATTTACACATAGACTGTTAAGTGCCGAAGCTTTGTCCTTTCCAAATCTAATTTGAAGGCTTCTTCCTGAAATCTGGTTCGCTTCGTGGATGAGACATTCCTGATAACGCTTTTTAAGCTCAAATTGCTTTCTTTTTAGCTCAGCAATCTTGGTCTCTAGTACCCTTTCGTTTTTCAGAAGTTGGCTGCGTCTAACAGAAAGGTGGACCAGATCTTCATCCGAAAAAAGTGGGTTCTTGGCTTGACCGGAGTACCCTGTCAGTCTTTGCTTTAGTAATTTCATCCACATCATGGTAGAAAAGTGATGTGACTTTGTTTCCCAAAACTTCTTCAATCGCTCAGTGTACATTCGAGCCCAAAAGAATAAGGCTTGAGCGCGCTGTCCATAAGAACCCTGCGACAAGGGACCCGAGATGAGATCGCTTTGATCGATAAGTTGTTTTGCATATTCAAGTTTTGAAAGAAAGTCGGCTTGCAGCTTATCAACATCCTGAATATTCGGTATGGCAGTAGCCGGGTGTTCTTCAAGTCTCTTTCGCGATTCAAAAAGAAGCTTAGTGACTTCCTGAGACAGCGAGTTTACTTGGTTTTTCCAAAACGAAATTTCCACTACATCACGCTCCCCTATGTTCCCGTAATTATCGGCAATCCCAAGACTTCATCGAAGGAAGCAAAACATCATTCCAAAACGCGGAAGCCAGTTCCAACCGACCTCTGCAAATATCAAAAGAGACTTCATCATCTCCGGTGACCGCTACTTTTGCATTTGTCAAAGATAGCGGGGTAGGAACTGATAGACTAGACCCGCTCTTTTCCAAACGGCGCTCGTAACAGGAAAGCCACTGCATCATGTTAAAAACAATGGCCTCTTCTTTCTGAAACTCTCTATTTTTATTGGCCAATCGCGACGTCAAATTGTCAATATCTTTAAATATGGAACTAGCAACTTGTGTGCTACCGAGGAATCGGTCAATAGCTGCAACTGGAAAGTCTTTTGCCATTTTTTCAGAAACAAGTTTGGCTGTCCGTAAGTCGAACTCAAGGTTTCTGATATCTTTTTCAAGAGCCCGGAGTGCCCGACGTAATTTCGAAAGCCACAAAATCAAGCGGAAACGGGAAAGTTTTCCCTTTAGGGCGGGTTCAAAAGCTTCTGAGAGCTTCTGAAGAAATCGGTTATATCGAGAAAGAAAGCTGAACTTCTCCGATAGATATGATCCATAAGTTGAAAGCTCAGCTGACGAGAGAGGTCCGAGTTTTTCAAGTTCAGAATAAAGTGGATTTGCTGAAAGTGACTTCAGTTTGAAATGAACATGCCGCAATTCGTTGATGGATTTTTCAAGAAACCTGATTTTTTTAAGCGAGCGAGAATGCTCACCTCTGCTAATGAGACGTTGGCTCTCTAACTCTTTAAGAGAAAGATCGAGAGTCAAAAGTCGCTCGTCAAAGTTATCAACGAGAGAGTCTAGGCTTTTAGTCAAACTCATACCTTGCGTCAGAACCATAGAGTTCAATTCCTTTTAGCACGTGTGAGAGTGTTAAAAGAGAATAAAAATTTTAAGAAAATGGAAACCAGCGATCAGAATGTCTGTTTGAGTCTTCGGTCTAGGTTTATTGTCTCATGGGTGAGTTAAAAGTGAAATACTTTGCAGAGAGTCGGGGTGGCCGGACTCGAACCGGCGACCACTCGCCCCCCAGACGAGTGCGCTAACCAATCTGCGCTACACCCCGTATTTTTAGGTTGTTAACACGCCTAAGTATCAAGGTCAACTAGAACTATCCTGAGTTTTATGCAACCTCCAAAATGGCGCTGTGCCAATTCTTTGACGCTGCAAATCCTATTAAAGTAAGTTGCTCCAAGCGATTCAGAGCTGGTACAATTTTATTAAGAGAAAAAATCCCAAAAAACGCAGTTGAGTGAATATTCAGAAATATCAGGGTACCGATTTCCCAATTTGTCCAGGAAAAAAAAGCTAAGATTTGAAGAGAGTTTCGTATGATTCCATTCCACAGAAGATTGCCCTTAACGGTTCTGCTTGGTTTCGTTTGCTACGCTTATACGGGAGAAGTGAGCAAACTAAAGGCGGTTACAGGCTACTCAAAAAATTTCGTTAACGACCCACTACCAGAATCATCGGCGCTAAACACTCGTGTCAAATTTTGGGAAAGAATCTTTTTACAGTATCCAAGTACAACGGTCATTGTTCATGATGTTGATAACCTGGACAGAATTATCGACATCATTGACTTTAAACTTCTATCTGAACAGAGAGGCTTGAAACTTCCAAATAGGGATCTGCGAGATCGACAGTCGTTGCTATTTTTAAAAAGATACAATCAAGCGCTTGGCCGTTTTGCAAAACATGGAAAAACCGCAGAAACCTTTGGTCCGATGGAGAAAAGAATTCTCGATGTTTACGGCAGAAACAGGCAGTCCCTTGCTGATCTATACAAGGGCAGGGTAAAAATTAGGATACAAGGTGGCCTAAGAGATGAGTTTGAGATCGCGATAAAGAGGGCAGAACCATTTTTGCCTTACATGGAAGAGATTTTTAGGGCCTATAAAATTCCAACAGATCTCACAAGGCTGGCATTCGTGGAATCCATGTTCAATATAAACGCGAGATCAAAAGTTGGCGCCTCCGGCATTTGGCAATTCATGCCAAAAACAGCGAAGAAGTTCATGTATGTCAACTCATTTATTGACGAAAGAAACTCGCCTTTAAAATCAACAAAGGCAGCGGCACAATTGCTTGCAATCAACTTTCAAGACCTAGAAAGCTGGCCAGTTGCCGTTACAGCGTATAATCACGGAACGGGTGGAATGCTAAAAGCCATTAAAAAAACGGGCTCCCGCGATATTGCAACTATTATTGAGCACTATGAATCCCCATCTTTCGGATTTGCAAGTAAAAATTTCTATGCTGAATTCCTGGCCGCTAGGAAAGCTTTTCCGCAACTATTAAAGGAATCAAAAAAAGACCTGCCGCTTCCAAAAGTGCAGCTTGAAGTGATTACACTCGATCAAAACCTTTCAGTCGCAGACCTCTTGAAAGCTGCGCCGATGGATAAAAAAATACTTGGAGAGTATAACAAATGTCTTCTGCCTAGAGCCTTTGATACCTACGTTAATAAAAAATTACCTCCATACTTTCAGATTTTTGTTCCGAAAGACATGGCAGATGGTGTCTACGCAACGTTGCAGAAGTTGAAAAATCAACGAATTGCAAGAAGGGAATGAAGGATGATTAGAGAAGCGTCAAAAAATCTGCTATTGAGCGTGGCTTTCTTTATAAGCGTCTTATACTCCAACGACCTTAAAAGTGAAACTAAAGAGAATTCCGATCCGCAGGAGATCGAAGTGCTGCTAG
>CAILAO010000243.1 GCA_903832105.1 uncultured Pseudomonadota bacterium
CAAGAAACAATATTGGGCAAACAAAAAAAGGTACAGCATTTTCTAAGCAACCACAATCTGCATTTCCTTTTATGCGTGATTCGATAATACTTGGCAGCGCGTATCGCAACTGATTCACGCCTGATTTTATGTCTTTGTCAAACGTTTCACCCGATCCAAGATGGATCTCCGTCCCCTTCACACCTAAAGGAATGGAATTCATGAATTCATAAACCGCATTTCGTGGAAAATCAAAGGGCGTGAATTCTGGAAATGACCGTACGGACGCGATCGCTCCTTGGCCAAAAGTTTCTCGGTTCACGTCGGGCATGAAAAGCCAAATCTTCTTCTCGGCTCTATACTTGCACTCGATTGGAACAACCAAGGCACATTCAAGCTGGTCGTCATCCTCCAATGGCAAATAGCCGTCCACCAAAAGATCGCACGAGAAATCCTTTGTTTCGTCTCCGTCCCTACGTGAGTATGTATATTCGGAAATAACCACTGCCCCCATTCCAGTCATAGCCCGTGCAGTGGCATGTTCCAGTATTAGCCCAGAGGACAACAAGCCCTGTTGCCATTTGCTTTTTTTGTCGGGTACCGCTTTTCCCTTTTCTGTTCCACCTGGGCGTGTGCGGCTAGAATCTGTATCAGACTGTTGTTTTTTCACAGCCGCCTCCGACCCTTCTTTTCCACAGGCAATAGCGGGGCAGTGTAGTGTTCATAGAGGGCGAAGAGGAATTCCATGCGCTGGCGGTCGGAGGTGAAGGGCTTGGAACGATAGCATTGATCAACAGCTCGATCAAGGTCGGCATGGGACTTCACCAGATCGGCTGGCATAGAAACAGGGTCGTAGAGGTCGGCCAGCGTGGATAGCGTATGCCGCGCCCTTGCGTCAAGCACCGCTTGGGCTTTCGTCTCAACGGCGGTCTTCTTCTTCTCAGTCGGTTTCTCCGGCCACGGGAAATTGTTATAGACCAGCCACGACGAGCAGGTATAGGGGATGTAAATAGACATAGGCAAAGTTATCCTTTCGTCGTTCTGTTTCGTCGTGTGTGCGTATGAGATAGGAATGTATTCCTCATCAGCATGCATCGGAGTATACTCGTTTGTTGCTTTGATATTCAAGGCGTAATTTTCCTGAACTATTTTCGTCAGATAAGTACCGAGACAATTCACTGCAATCTCAAATGTAGAATGTGAAACTGCGTCGCCTGGTCTCTAAACTCCGGACATGGTTATAGCCATTCTCCTTTTTTAAGCGTCTGATTTGCCATGATTTGATAGTTTCTCAACGGTGATAGAAGATGCAACCCATTAGGTTCTTTTACTCTGCTCAGAGCGACATAAGCCTGCCCGGAGGCAAATATTCCAGTGGGATCAATGTATACTTCTTCAAAAGTTTGTCCCTGCGCCTTGTGGACAGTAACAGCCCATGCAAGTTTTAATGGGAACTGAATGATCTTCCCCTTTTCCTTTGAGACAAGTTCTTCGCGTACAAGGGACGTAGCCATGATTTTTTGTTCGCTGCGTGTTATAGGAAATACTCCGTTTCTTGTCTGAACACGAATGGTTTTTGATTGAGGATCTACGCCGACAACCGTTCCAATCGTACCGTTACTATAGGATTGTCCGGCATTATCAAGAATCATGACGCGGGCACCATTCTTGACCCTCAACTCCTGTGGGTATTTCCCGTTTTCTAACTGTTTTTCTGTGATGTATCCAGATGTTTCTGCAATGAATGTATAAAGAGGTGCTTCAATACTTTCGAGGCATTCATTGTTGAGAGCCTCAACGGCAGCGTTAATGGGATATATTGTTGTGCGTTGCATCTTTGGTTTATTGCGGTCTGCGTTTGTGTACCGCGAATTGAAGTAATTTATGTCATCGTCTGTGTGGTCGCCAATTCGGATTCTATTGAGGGCATCCACAAACTGGATATTAGACTGTCGATTGAAATATATAGCCGAAGTGAAGTGTTTCCGACTGGATGTGAGGGGATACCGTCATATGC
>CAILAO010000244.1 GCA_903832105.1 uncultured Pseudomonadota bacterium
GCACACCGCCCTTTGGGATTGTCTGGACACGTCTCAACGGGGCTAATTATGAAATTGTTTCGTATCCAGGACCATGAATATACCGTTCTAAGCAGTAGAGTTTAAGCAGTAGAGTTGGCAAAAGCCGTGGTGACAGCACTAAATAAGAGATCTTCATCTTTTGAAAGGACGGTTCTCAAATCCAAGAAAATGCGATCTTTTGATATTCTTGGTATAACTGGGGTCTCATTTTGTCTCAATTTTGTGAGAAAAACCTCAGCATCTTGAGGTTTGAGAGCAATAAGCCAGCTTTCAATTGGATCGTCCGGCAGCGTTCCGCCCCCGACAGCTCCTTCGCCCTTCTCAATAGTCGCTTCAATTCCACTCGTTTTGAGTCTCTCCTTAAATTTTTCCGCGCGGGCGAGGATCTCTTCCGGAGAAAGGCTGAGCATAGCCCACGAAGTCAGAGATTTCGATTCACCAGAAAGATATCTTTGAATAACTTCTTGGAGCGAGGCAAGAGTCAATCGACCAGGCCTAAAGACCCTATAAAGAGGGTGATTCGCGAGGATATCAATATATTTTTTCTCGCCAAAAGTGACGCCACCTTGAGGACCTCCTAAGAGTTTGTCACAACTAGTAGTGACTAGATGCGCGCCATGAATCAAACCATCTTGCACTTTTACTTCGTCCGGGAGAAGGCTAAGGGGTCTTGGGACGATGTCACCAGAACCAAGATCAAAAAAAAGAAGAATTTCATGCAGATCAGCGAGTTTACGCAGGTCTTGGAGTGATGCCTCTTCGGTGTGTCCTTCAAGATAGAAATTACTTCGATGTACTTTGAGGATGACAGCGGTGTTTTTATTGATCGCGCGACTATAATCCGCAATGGTGGTGATGTTGGTGGTCCCGACCTCATGCAAAATTGCGCCGCTTGCCTTCAGAATATCCGGTATACGAAACCCGCCCCCGATTTGAACGAGTTCTCCTCGCGAGATAATCACCTCTTTTCCCGATGCAAAGGTTGTTAACGCGTGAAAAACAGATGCGGCGCAGTTATTAACAACCAGGGCCTTTTCAGCGCCAGTAAGAATAGCAAGGGCGTTCGTGACCCATTCGCCTCTTTTCCCTCGTTGGCCTGTATTTAGATTGAACTCAAGATTCGCGTATCCGTTGGCAAGTTCGATGGTCTTTTCTAAAACATCCTCGTTGAGCGGTGCCCGTCCCAAATTGGTATGAAGAACAATCCCTGTAGCGTTGATTATTGGCCTCATTTTTGAACTGTTGAACGAGTCTATTTCCCTCGATAGCGCGCTAAGAATTTTGTCTTCTTCGGGGCAGGAGGAGCCACTTAAAACAAGATCACGGATCTTTTTTAACGTACGTCTTACGAGGTATACACGAAAAGCATCAACCTCATGACGGAAGATACCACGATCCCGAGCTAACACCAGAAGGGTGTCAACACCGGGTATTTTTCGAAGCTCCGAGTCAGAATGGGGCGCTGATTTTGCCATAACCTCTCTCAAAAAAGTAAACTTATTCTTTGATGAGAAGGACGTTGACAGCTTTTGCTATGACCTTAACTTTGTCTCCGACTTTAATACCTATATCTTCAAGAGATTCGCCTGTCATAACTGAAGACATCTGTGATGCTGGAATTTTTACTTTAACCTGACACATCACATCGCCTTTTTTAATCTCCGTAACTTCACCGAAAATTTGATTTCTCGCACCGACTTTCATGCCTATTTCTCCTTTATTAAAACAAGAACTAATAGGCGTGATTGTAGCACAGAATAAGTTTGTTTCATACCTTTGATTATACTAGTACGCGCCATCCCCAGTCAGTACAACCCTAAAAGTTTTGAAAATAAGTTTGATATCGAGCCAAAGGCTCCAGGAGTCTATATACCTGAGATCCAGGCGGACCCAGTCTTCAAATTCAATGCGACTTCGACCGCTGACTTGCCATATGCAGGTGAGACCTGGTTTTGTCGCAAGCCTTCGAGTTTGCCATATTTTATATTGAGCGACTTCGTCTGGAAGAGGGGGTCTTGGCCCTACCACGCTCATGTCACCTTTTACGATGTTCCAAAGCTGTGGAAGTTCGTCGATGCTATACTTACGTAAGATGCCGCCAATTTTTGTGATGCGAGGATCTTTTTTGATTTTAAAAACAGGTCCGGATTTTTCATTAAGTTTTTTAAGCTGCCCTTTTAGCGACTCACTATTAACCACCATCGTCCTAAACTTGTAGAGACGAAATTTTTTCCCACCCTGTCCGATTCTCACTTGAGAAAAAAGGACTGGACCACGGCTTGTCATTTTAATTAAGAGAGCTACTAAAAGCATAATTGGTGAAAGAAGTAAAAGCCCCATTAGAGAAGCCGTAATATCAATGACTCTTTTAAACTTCGCCTGGTTAACACAATCATTCCGAGGTTCGTCTTGTAGAGATTCTGACTCGGGAAGTTTATCCAGAATGGTTTCTTCCTGCTTAAAACGAAAGTATCTTCGTCGTTCCGAATATAGTTTGGGAGAACTATCCGCAAACTGACGTGAAAATTTTCGTCTTTCAAAATGACGTTCCCAATTAAAAGGTGTGATGGAGGACTTGATAGTGCTTTCAAGTAGCGGCGGAATCGAACGATCTACACTAATAGTCATATTCTCGCATTCTGATGACATGTCCATTTCCTTTTCCAGTTTGCTTAACAGGCTACTTAGTTTGCTTAGACAACGACAACTTCAAGATCAGTAATCACTCTCAGTGCCGGTGATGTTTTTGCAAATTAAATGCCAGCATCTAGTCAAAAGGTTGCCCGTGAAAATCCAAAAAAATAACAGTCAGTTAGCGAGAGGCTCACAAAGTCTGGTTGCTTAAAACTGGTCATTTTATTGGTTGATGTTACTTTTGTTGACAGTTTTTTTGATGTGATCTCTTTGAGCCAGAGTTTTTTTTGGGGGGGGAGGTCAGTCAAAAATTCTGCTGGCTATACATTTGAAGGCTTTAACAAGATCTGGAGAATGTTTTAAATAAATTTTTCCATCTTTATGAGCGAGAAACCAGCCGCGCTTATCTCGGGATAGTTGGCCTGGTTTCTCTTGATGCTGAGATCTATCAAAGTCGCCAATATGCCAGTGCTGTCCAGGGAGCCAAGGAATTGGTGATGGTAAAATATTCAGAACACCCTCAGTTCCTCGTAAAAAATGCCATATGCGCTCGATGGGCCATTTCCAGTCGATAAGTGGATCTCCTGGTTTGGGCCTTCGTGCGCGTGCCGTTGGCGAAGTCAACGGCTGCGGGGTGGGTTTGATCGTCCCTAAAGTTAAGTCGTCTAGCGTTCTTATCAGGAGACGGCTAGCGATGTTTCGAATTTTTACTTCGATACTTTGATAACTCTCCCCCGATTCGATAGGAAAGGTCTCTTGTCTAATAATGGCCCCGGAATCTTCCCCATCATCTATAAAGTAAATCGTCACACCACCAGTTTTCTCCATGTTTAAAACTGTCCAGAGCAAAGGATAAGGACCGCGGTATTTTGGGAGAAGAGATGGATGGACGTTAATCGTCCCAAGTCTTGGCAGACTAAAAACATCACGTTTTAAAAGTTGTGACATGCTTGCAACACAAATGACATCAGGAACAATATTTCTAACAAATGACTCTAATTCTTTCATCCCCGTTTTTGATAGAAAAAAGTACGGAGTCTTCCATTCTTGAGCCATGGCCTTGAGGGAGGGTTTTCCGAGGACTCTCTTGACGAAGGTGGCTAAGTAAAGCTTTTTGCCGCGAGACTTGGAAAGATCTTTTCCTGGTGAAGGGTCCGATTCAACGATTCCGACAATTTCGTACTTCTTTGAAATTGCCAAAAGCTGAGAAGTTGAAAATTTCGTGCTTTTTCCAATGAAGATGATCCGTAACTGCCGCATAATTCTCCAGGTAAAAATAGGAACAAATCCAAGCCCACGCCAAGAACTTGGCTCAAGAAGCCAACAGGCACCTCTATCGGTTGCAAAAAGCCAACCAGAATAACATATTAATAATATTGATATATTTCAACTATCCATGTAGGTAAACTGGTCAGGTGTCACCTTTCTTTACACACGGATGGGTCTACCTGTCTTTTTCATAGAAAATTATC
Source organism: uncultured Pseudomonadota bacterium (assembly GCA_903832105.1). Lineage (GTDB taxonomy): Bacteria > Bdellovibrionota_B > Oligoflexia > Oligoflexales > CAILAO01 > CAILAO01. The sequence goes on from CAILAO010000244.1 coordinate 4,128, forward strand.
TTGCCTGAAGGCCCCTAATAAAGTATTTTCAAACGCTCTTCTGAGTTGTTAGAGGTGTGTTCGGAGCATGTGCAGATCATTTTAGATCATTGAGAGTTAGCGAGGCGTGAAACTGTAACCCCTCGTTTTTAAGGTTAATTTGGAGGCCTCATGTTTAGACCGATGAAGAAAAAGCGTCGTCTTTCGATGCGTCGAAAGAGAGCTTTAGATCCCAGTACCGTGATCGATTACAAAAAACCAGACCTACTAAGGCGCTTTATCACAGATCGTGGGAAGATTATTCCCAGACGTATTTCAGGTGCTACAGCGAAGCAGCAAAGACTTATCTGTCAAGCGATTAAGAGGGCGAGATTTTTATCTCTCATTCCATGTTCTTCGGCGCATCTCCAAGAAAGAGGCTTTTTAGGCGAAATCGCGGCGGTATTGGCGAGTGCAGCAGCAGGCGGCTACGCTCCTAGGCAGCGTTTTGAACCAGGAAGGCCAGCAGATACTGACTTAAGTAAAGTTGAAAAAATCGAGGCATCAGGGGAAAATGATGAAGCGAATGATAATGCCGAAGATGAAGATGATGAGGAGTAAGAGGTCATGACTAGACGCTGTGAAATTTCTGGAAAGGGCGTTCAGGTTGGAAATCGCGTTTCCCACTCGAACATCAAGTCGAAGCATCGCTTTCTTCCCAATCTTCATGCGAAACGTTTTTGGTCCGATGAAAGAAAGCGCTTTGTGACATTAAGAATAAGCGCGGCTGCTATTCGCACGATTGATAAAGTCGGTTTTGATGCATACGCAAGACGTCAAAAGCTTAACGTGTAGTTTCGAGAGGATAGTAATATGGGTCGTGGTTGTAATCGCCGTACGACGAAGATGAGAGCGCGGAAAGCGTGGCATCGTAACAAACTTCGTCTGAAGAAAAAAATCGAAGAAGCAAAAAAGAAAAAGTAATCAAGAAGAAATATTTCTTAGGCTTTCGGAGTAGCTCTGCTAGGGTTTTGTCCGTCGCGTCGCGCTTTATTCCACTGATAATGTGTAGGTCTTATTAAGACAGTTATTTCAACCACTACAACTTGGTACGAAATATGAGGCGTCTTTTTGATAAGAGATATGCAAGCTCTTACTGGAGTTGACTGCAAAATCTAACCGTCAGAAAACAGGTCGGAAAGTGTTCTTCTTTTAGAAAGTGTTAAGATTAGATATTTAACCTTTTAGCCTGGTTTGCCGAAACCTCATTTGTGTTCTTTTAACCTCAGATGAGATTTTGGCATGATGCGTTTTTATGTTTCAATTTTCTTCTTGTTTTTTTTGAACGTTTTGGTTTTTGATACTGCGCTAGCCGAGGTGAAGATAGGCTTAGAAAGAGAACAAAAGTCAAGATTGTCTACCGCGACGCACTTTGGTTATTCTGTAGAAAATTCTTCCACAACCGGGTTTAAAAATGTCGGAGGATCGATTCTTTTTTTGGATATTTCTCAGCCTTTTACGGAAGATTTCGAACTCGGTCTTAGGACCATTGGAAGTGGTGGACAGGAAAATAATGGGCAGTTTTATCGTTTAGGGGCGGGGCCAATGATTCTGTATAGAGTTGTTAGTCAGTGGTATATCCAGTTCGGGTTACTTTACTTTTCAGAGCATGCGACAACAACCGATGGTCTTAGAGAATACCGGTCGCGAGGGCAGAGCGTCATGGTCGGTTGGCAACGATCTTTTGCTATTAGTGAACACCTCGAAGCTGGCTGGGGTGGCTTTGTATCAAGGCATCGGGGAAGCATGGAAGCTGTAAGCTCGCTTCCGATATCAGGAGAAAGCCGTTTTTCGAGTGTTGATAAAAATGTTGGAGGTAGTCAAGGACTCACAGGATCGCTCAAGATATCTTTTTAGAACAGGCTCCATGGGTATTGAAAGATCAAGTTAGATTAATTCTCAAATTTAAGAATTATAGTCCTAAACTTTCGCAGTTCCACAAAAGCTGGCCGGTCAGTCAGTTTAATTATCCAATTATTTCAAGCGGATGAATTTTTTGAAAACTTGGCCTGCATTGTGCAACAGAAGAGGCCAAAAGGTATGTAGAAGTTTGTGTATTCCTTTTTTTTAATAATTAACGAGGAGGTTTTATGAAAAGAGTATTTGCAGTTCTTTCGATCGTAGCATTAACATTCACCGGCGTTGCTTTCGCAAAAGACAAGAAACAAGCTGCTGCCACAGCAGAAAAATGCGAAAAAAATGGCAAAACCATTAAAGCAAAAAATAAAGAAATGTGCGAAAAAGAAGGTGGCAAGTGGATTATTCCAGGCGCTCCAGTGGAAGCCGCTCCAGCAGCCCAACCAGCCCAACCAGCCCAACCAGCTCAACCAGAGCAAAAGAAGTAATTTTACTGAAGCAGATTTTGCGACAGAAAAAAGGGCCACATCAAATGATGTGGCTTTTTTTATTTATTTATTCAATCGCGCCAGCGCTCATAGCCGTCCCAAAACACGCTATAACCGTGCCGCCGATTCGGCTCGAGCTTTCTCGATTGATAATTTCTTTAAAGGTCACGGAAAACGGGACGTCGGTCTTTTGACACGACGTCCCTCATTAGCGAAGGTTCACTTCTTTTTTTCGAGCAGCTTCTGACGCGTATAGTTGATGAGACCGCCAGCGTCAATAATGGCTTGTCTTGCCTTGGGAAGAGGTTCGATTTTAAAGGTTTTACCAGATGCGTGATTAACGACCGAGTCGCCTTTTACTTCAAGCTCGTCTCCTTCCTTTGCATCAATCGTGGGGCAAATAATGGTCTGAAGACCGAGATTGATGGAGTTTTGGAGAAAGATTCTTGAAAAGTTTCTTGCGACGACGATGAGATCATAACCCTTGAGACAGGAGGCGGCTTGCTCTCGAGAAGATCCGCATCCAAAGTTGTCGTCCGCTACGATAAAACTGTTCTTCGGGACTTCTTTGTTTTTGAGCTTTTTATTAAAGTCAGTGCTATCAGCAAACGCATATGCCGGTGTTTCCGTCGGCAATACGGTTGCCATAAATCTGCCTGGATAAATGACGTCGGTGGAGATATCGTCACCTAATTTTATAACTACTTTTCCTCTCATGACACTACCTCACTTTATTGAGCGCGGATCGGAGATGGTTCCGACTAAAGCGCTTGCGGCAGCGACCGCGGGTGAACAGAGATAAACTTCGGCATTGGGATTTCCCATCCGACCCTTGAAGTTGCGATTCGTAGTTGCTAAAGCAGCTTCTTGATCAGCAAGAGCTCCCTGATGCACGCCAAGACATGGTCCGCATCCAGGGTTGCAAACAACCGCGCCAGCTTCGGTCAGATCAGTAATGTAACCAGCCTTGAGAGCTTCCTTATAAATTCTCCAGGAGGCTGGAAATACCAACATTCTTGTCTGCTTTACAACTTTTTTACCTTTCAGTATTTTAGCTGCTACTTCGAGATCATCAAGACGCCCATTGGTGCAGGAACCAATCACGATCTGTTCGATCTTTTTACCAGCTAGTTCCATAACTGGCTTGATATTATCGACAGTGTGCGGACAGGCGATCTGTGGGGGAAGTTCTGAAACGTCGATATCAATGACTTGACAGTACTTTGCATCCGGATCCGGACCGAAGATATCAATTTTTTCGTGAACACCAGCTTCGTCTTTTAAATAGCGCAGAGTTTCCTCATCTGGAGGAATTAGACCCGCGGTGGCACCAGCTTCCATTGCCATATTGCAGATCACGAGTCGTCCTGACGTTGGCATTTTCTTGATGGTTTCACCGTGGAATTCAATCGCTTTAAAGTTCGCGCCTTCAGCTGAAATTTTTCCAATGAGGTGAAGAATTAAATCTTTTGGATAGACATGCTTTGGAAATTTTCCTGTTACGACCACTTTAATGGTTTCTGGAACTTCAACATTTAAAACATGTCCCAAGGTCCACACTGAAGCCATTTCTGTGGCGCCGATACCGAACGCAAATGCTCCCATCGCGCCGTGAGTGGTCGTGTGACTGTCAGTTCCAACGAGGATCTGGCCAGGTCTTACATAACCATTTTCGGGAAGAATCTGGTGGCAGATGCCCCCATTATCACCTCGAATGTCATGAAATTTCTTGATCCCTTGTTTAGAAACAAACTCACGAATTTTCTTCTGGTTGGTCGCGGTCTTCGAGCTTTCCGCTGGGACGCGATGGTCGAAGATAATCGCGATTTTGTCCGGATCCCAAACTTTAGCATCAATGCCTGTTCCATGATAAATTTCTTGAAATTGGTTGATCACAAGGGCACCGTTTTCATGCGACATGGCAAGGCTAACGGCTGGCTCAACAACATCACCTGCCTTGACCGAAGACTTTCCGCAGGCCTTCGCAAGGACTTTTTCTGCATACGTCATTCCCATAAATAGACCCTTTATTAAAAGGTTTAGAACATTTAACCAACTAAAGTTTTTTTGCTATTTCTTCGGCCATCTCCAGTGTTTTGTTCGAGCCGCCCATGTCGTAGGTTCTGACCTTACCCTCGCGGATCACTGCCGCCACGGCTTTTTCGAGCCTTGTACCTTTGTCGGCTTCGCCGAGCCAATCGAGCATCATTTTTACGGCAAGAATAGTTGCGATGGGATTACACTTGTACTGTCCCGCATATTTAGGGGCAGAACCGTGCGTTGGTTCAAATACAGCGAGTTTTGTGCCGATATTGCCAGAACAGCCAAAGCCCAGACCACCAATAAGTTGTGCACAGAGATCGGAAATAATATCTCCGTAGAGATTTGGTGCAACGAGAACGTCGTAGTTGAACGGATTCTTGAGAATCCACATCGTCATAGCGTCGATATTAGCGTCATCCATTTTGATTTCTGGAAAATCCTTAGCGACTTTACGAGCCATCTCAAGGAAGAGGCCATCGGTGGCGCGAACGACGTTGGCTTTGTGAATAACAGTGACTTTCTTTCTGTTGAATTTACGTGCAAAATCAAAGGCTGCGCGAACAATTCTTTCGGAGCCTTTCCTCGTGTTGATCTTGCAGGAAATGGCATAATCTTCGCTCGGAAGGTCTTTAAATGGAGCAAAGGGTTTGGAAACCTTACTCAGAACGTCTCTTACCTCAGCAGGAACAGGAGCGAATTCGACGCCCGCATAAAGATCCTCCGTGTTTTCACGGAACATGACGAGATCAATGCCTTCCTTGAAATTAATTGGATTTCCCGGGTAGGCTTTACAGGGTCTAAGGCAGTTATATAGATCAAAGAGCTGTCTCATTCTCACGATGGGAGAACGGTAGATGAGGCCCTTGCCTTGCAGTGAGGGAATAAGTTCCTTCTCAGCTTCTTTCACGGGCTTTGAAGTGATAGCTCCAAACATGGCCGCATTAACGTTTTTTAGAAGATCGATAGTGCGCTGTGGAAACGCGTCACCTTCTTTACACCAGAAGTCCCACCCAATGTCGCCGTGGATGTATTCTGCATCCAAGGCGATGCGGTCGAGCACGATTTTTGCAGCTTCCAACACTTCTTTACCGATCCCGTCACCTGGGAGCCACGCAATTTTGTACTTGGCCATGAAACGTTCCTTTCAAAAAAAAATTTTAGAACCCCTATAGCATCGAGCGAAGGACTTCCTTCACCACGTCTGACTGATGCTAAGGTAGAAAATTTCTATCAAAATCACCCTGGTTATTCAAGCAATAAAGCGCCGCCATTTCGTTGGGTTGCACCTCTGAAAAAGATTCGGCGAGGGTGGATCGACCAGTTTAAAGGATAATGTTAATGTATTTAGATGGTTCTATTGATCATCGACCATGTCGTGTTGGTGCGGTATACAGAATGTGGACTGTAAAGCGCTTTTGAGAACCACATGAGCTAATTGACTGGTAATCTTCAGCATGTTTGGACTTAACATTTTCTTAGTTGCTGTGACCATGGCCCTGGGGTTCGGATGGACGTACCTTGGAAAAAGATTAACGGCCCCTTACTATTTGCCCAAGTTTCTGCGGTGGGGCATTTTGGGTATTCTGGGGGTGATGTTTGCTCTTCCGATTGTTGCGACGTTAACTTATCGGCACGGTATCCTCCAACATTTTCAATTCGGAAATACCTTTTTCTGGATAAGTTATATTGTGTTTGGTTTTCTTTTTCTGTGTTTTATACTGTCGGTATTTGTTGATGTTATCCGGATCATCTCGCGAATAATTCAGAAACGCAGCCTATCGCTGACTAAGTTACGTTCTAAAGAAATCCAAAATTCGACATTCCATAAAATCATCCCTGTTTTGATCCTTACATGCGGACTTGCCTTAATGACTGTTGGAGTGCAGCAAGCTCTTAAATCGCCCGTGGTTAAAGAACTTGATATCCCGATTAAAAATCTGCCCAAAGAGTTTGCAGGATTTCGCATCGTTCAGATAACGGACCTTCATCTGGGGCCGATGCGAGGGACGTCATTTTTTGAAGACGTCATTCAGCAAGTTAATAACTTAAAGCCGGACGCTGTTGTGATAACAGGAGATCTTGTCGATGGGACAGTCGAGTCGGTTAGAGACATCATTGACCCCATTATCAGACTTAGAGCACAGGATGGTGTCCACTTTGTAGCAGGCAACCATGAATATTACTGGGATGCGAAGGCTTGGATTGAGGTGTTAAAGAGTATGGGCGTTCTCACGCTTGTTAACGAGAATCATGTTATTCACCGACAGGGAGCCGAGCTTGCATTTATTGGTCTTCCCGACTTTTGGCGTGGCCCAATGTTTTATGAAGATCATAAACCCAACATGCGGAAAGCTCGCGAGGGTATCACTCCCGCAGCGGTAACAATTTTGCTTTCTCATAACCCGGAAGTAGCGGAGTTTATCGATGATGTTGGGGGTATTAAGATTAGTTTCGTGATTTCCGGACATACCCACGGAGGGCAGTTCTACCCGATAATTAACCTTTTCAATATCATCATGCCTTATGTAGAAGGTCTTTTCTGGTACCATGATACGTGGATCTACGTAAGTCCTGGCACGGGGTTTTGGGGACCTCCGATTCGTATTGGCACGACACCTGAAATATCAGTCTTTAACTTGGTACCGCGTTAGATCAAAATTTGACGACTGCTTCAGCTTGCTTACACGTGTGATAACGCCTCGGGAATATTTGTTTTTGCAGCTTTTGAAGCTGGGTATAGAGCAGCGAATGAGGCGATAACGCAAAGCCCAACAGCACTCATGAGGTACGTAAGAGGAACTGGGTCGATGTTAAGCGGTACTCTTGACGAAATAAATCCGGGATCGTAGGTAATTTTAAAAAAGTTAACAAGAAGCATGATTGAGATAGTTGAGACGAACCCGACAATATTAGCGATCACGGCTAAGAAAAATCCCTCAAAGGCAAACATAAACATGATCTCGCGCTGGAGAAATCCGAGGCTCCGAAGTGTCCCGATTTCGCGAGTTCGTTCGCTCACACTCTTAATAAGCGTGTTAATCACAGTCATGCAGCCGATAGCGATGACAATAATTAGAACAAACGATCTGAAGATCCCCAGGATTTTCATAGCTTTTACATAAACAACCCCATAACGATGATCTTTCCAGGACTGCGCTTCGATCTTAGAGCCTTTCTGTCTGGCAAAGGTCATCAATTCTTCTGCAAACTTCGTAATCGAAACGCCATCATTTAATTTGATAGTGAACATGGAGAGTTCGTCTGTACTGGTAAGCATTTGTGCTAGGGGGAGAGGGAGAGTCACCCATGCACGATCTAGGGCTGGGATTCCGCCATCCATGACCCCAACAATATTGACATCTATGGCGTTGACCTGTCCTGAAGCAGTCATCGTGGTCATCTGCACTTGCTGACGAAGACACTCGAGAGTACCTGTTGGTTTCATGTAAGGAACAAGAGGAATAGTGTCCAGGTCGACCCCAACAGCTTTACAGTCAAGAAGTGCAGCCATGCCTTTCCCGACGACGGCAGGGGCAGGATCTTTTGAGAGAAAAAGAGGAACTCCGGAGAGCGTATTCCACTCCCAAGAAGCGCTTCGCATACGAGACGCTTGGGGTTCGTCAATCCCATATCCAGCAAAGATTGTGTTGCTCTTACCGTTCGTTATCATTCCAGCGATGTCCAGAAAACGCACTGATTGTTCGATTTCGCCCTTGTGGATCGCCATAAAATCTTCAATGATTTTCTGATCATTTTTCGTGAGGAATTTCTTTTCTGCAGCGTCAAAGAAGCTGAAATCTATGCCGTCTTGAGACCCCTCTCCTTTTTTTGATTCTGCAAAGACCATGAGGTCACCCAACATGAAACGTCTTCCGTATCCTTCGGAAAACTGACCTTCGACGTGCATGATGTATCCGTGAAAGACGCCGACAGCAATAAAGCCCGATGCAATTGAAAGAATTGCAGACAGACTATGCTGCCAATTTTTCCTCACATTACGCCACGCTAGTTTTACGAGCGGTAGCACGCGCTGCTCCCCCAATTCTGACGAATTAGCGAATCAAGTTGTTAACGTTAAATATGCTTGCTGGATGATCCTGGATGACGGGCTTTGTGTAAGACATCGTGGTGGAGTTTTCCTGAAACGCCGCGTCAGTAATCGTCATTTTACTAACAAAGGGAAATGACTTGCCATCCATTTCGAGTGTATTCCCATATTCAAAGACCGCGATTTTGAAGACCTTACCCTGCAAGGTCAGAAACTCCGCTTTTATACCGAGTCTTTGGTCTTTGGAGATCCAATACCGGATACCGTCATAAGTCACATTTTTGGCTTTAGCTTTAAGTTCGAGTTTATAAACTGGTTTGCCATCGAGGACTTCTTCTCCAAGAATTTTGCCCTCATAATCACGAGCATAGTTGGTTGAAGCAATGTCGCCGTTTGCAGCCTGACCGGAAAGTTTTTGTCTTGAAGAAATTGATACCGGCTTTTTTAAACCGGGTTTGTAATACCAAAGACTTCGATCGTTGAAGACAAACGTCTCTCCTTTTTTCTTAGGAGGCACAGAGCATTCGGCGAGGGCATCGCTGTTTTTGACTTTCACAACATAGGAAAGCGAGACCTTTTCTTTATCCTCTACGGTATCAATCGCGACATTCCAAGTAAGGCCTAGGAGGGCTCCGCCACGGGCCTTATCAGACGCTTTGAGCAGTTCCTCGGCAGAGGGTGTTTCGGTAAGGGCTGGCGCCTTTTGTGCCCAAGCTTTCCCGCTTAGCAAAAACATAATTGCGGCAAAACTAACGGTAGCGTGAAGAAGTGTTCGCAAGATCCCTTCGATATATGACTTCATACAGTTCTCTCCTTTTTGATCCTATGCTGTTAGCAGCGCAACAATGTTGCGCTTTGCTCGCTGCGTCGAGACAATAAACGTTGTAACGGAAACGACGAGAAATAACATCAATACGACACATAGAACGAGTTCCCACGTGGTAATTAACTCGAGTTGTAAGTGTGCTGTAAATCCGGGTGACTGATAACGAATATTAGAAACGTTAATAAACAACGCGCAAATAACCGAAAGGATTAGGCCCCCCACAACCGAGATGACGCTGAGAACAAAGTTTTCAGCGACGAAAAGCATGCCAATTGATTTCGGTGTGAAACCTAATGATCTTAAAGTTCCGATTTCTCTCGTTCGCTCTATGACGGTGATGGTTGTTGAATTCACAATGGCAAGAAAAACAACGATGAGAAAAATGAACGCAATGACGGTCACAAGTGTTCTTATAAACGTCGTTGTTCCGACATAGAGGGGGCTAATGTGCTTAGAGTTCCAGGGGTATACTGAGACATCAAGACCAGCATCTTTAAAGCGTTTTTCCCACACCAAGACTTCGCGTTCTATATCGTCGGGATTTTTCAGAAAAATAGAGATATAAGACACTTTGTCTGTGTCGTAAAGGCGCTGAAAGTGTTCAAGATGAGCGGTCAAAAAATCGCCCTCTCTGTCTTCGAGTCCGGTAAAAGTGGTATTCACGATTTCCCCATCCAGTGCTGAAAACGATCCATCAAAGGTCCCTGCGGCTAGCTGGACATTAGGGTCTTTCGAAATCTGCACAGTCGATTCGCTGCTAGAGCAATCCAAAATGGAGTTCGTGGTGGAGGGGAGAGTTTCTTGAGTCTGTTTGGATTTTGGATCTTCGTAGACCGCTGATTTATGAAGGCGGCGTTCAAGATTAAAACCGATGCTGATACCTTCGTGAAAATCCGGATATTCTGAGAGGGGTTTTCCCTTTAACATTCTGAAAAAATCGGGCGCAATGGCGGAGATGTTGGGATTGCTCCGTATTTTTTTTTCATCTTCAGGGATGACTCCCATACCAAGGAAAGGAACACTTATGCAACCATTGCCAATAAGTCCACTTGCAAAGAGGTATTTTGTGATGAGTTCAACATTAGGATCTGCGAGGGCTATTTTATAAATCTTCTCTTGATCTTCAAGAGATAGACTATATCGATTCGGTTTGACAAAGTGCTTTTCACGTCCTTCTTTCTTATAAATGGTGATGTGGCCCACGCCTTGCAGATAAATAGAAACGTTGCGCAGGTAACGCTCCGTGTGCAAAACATGCCCGCCGATCAGAAGAAGTCCAGCGCAGCTTAAAACGATTGCTAGCCCTGTGGCAAGATTTCGGCGTTTGTTACGCTTTAAGTTTCGCCACCCTATCATTAACCACTTGCTCACGATACTAACATCCCATCTTGAATACGGATGATTCTTTTTACACGGTTCATTAGTTTTTCATCGTGCGTCGAGAAAAGAAAGGTGACCTTTCTCTTTTGATTAAGATCAAGCATCAAGTCGATGATTTTGTGAGCGGTCACCGAATCCAGATTTGCTGTTGGTTCGTCAGCAAGCACTAGCACTGGATCAAAGGCAAGAGCACGCGCAATCGCTACACGTTGACGCTGTCCCCCGGAAAGCTTGTCCGGCAAATGATACGCATATTCGCTGATGTCAACATCAGCGAGCGCTGCGAGAATTCTCTTTTTATAATCTTGAGGAGGAATGCGACTGTTGATGACGAGAGGAAGTTCAATGTTTTCGTAAACATTGAGAACGGGAATCAAGTTAAATGATTGAAAGATAAAGCCGATCTTTTCGTTTCTGAGCCTACTGCGGGCGTCGTCAGGAAGTTTGAAGACTTCTTTGCCTTCGAGTAGAACACGGCCTGAATTAGGAGCATCGATGGTTCCGATGAGATTAAGGAGTGTGCTTTTACCAGAACCCGAGGGGCCAACAACAGCGGCGAATTCTCCCTTTGCCAAATCAATCGAGACTCCGCGCAAGGCCTCAACCTCAGTCTCGCCAAGACGATAGGTCTTTCTTACGTTTTGAATGGAAATAATCAGGTCTTTCTCGGGTGTTATTGGTGTCGTTAGTGTCATGAATGTCTTCCTGTTACCAATTGTACTTATAGCCAGTGAGAAGCGTTCCCTTGGTTAGCCGAGCGAACTCAGCGTGATCCGCACCGGTATTAATGATGAGGGAGGCGAAGTAGCTTCCGTGATTAGAATAATCCCAATCCAATTGTGCGAGAGCTCTTTGAGAAGCATCCTCTGTGCAGAAAAGATAACGTAAATAAAACGTAAATTTCTTATCAGAACCAAGGTCCGGAAATCTCCCCGCGAGGAATAGGTAGTTGCGTTTTATGAATTCGAGTCCCGGGTTGAGGAAGAGCGCTAGACCTTGGGCCCCCGCTGGTTCCGGCGTGGGAGTTGATATGTCAACGGCGCGAACGCCAATATCGTACTCTTCGTTTGTATAGCCCGACTCGTTAAATAAATGCTCGAATTTAATATCGCCACCGCTTTCAAGATTGTAACGAATGCCAGAAAGCGCCAAAGTGAAAAAGCGCTTCGATTCCACCCATCGCTGGCTGAAAGTCGTGACCCCGGGGAGCGGTTCTTCGGGGTAATAGGCGCGCGAACCGCGTTGAAAACATGTATCAGTGTAAATCGCCCAGTCATCATTAAGTTCGTAAAGACCATAGATTCCTGTCCATGGTTTAGTGACCTCGCCACCACCTCCCACAACTCCAATATGTGAGGCCCCTTGACTACGTGCATATTCAAGTTTTAAAAGCGCTTTTTTATCAAAAGCCTCTTGATATCCGAAGGGAGCTTCTTTTGACTCGCCATTTTCTCTTACTTCACCGAGAAAAATGGCGCTAAACTGCCGACCAATCGAAAAATTTGCACGGACAAGATTCTTTCCTTCGGGTTCATAGAACGCATTTTTGTCAAAGACATTTTCATGAAACATTCGGTTGCTTGGGCTTATCAACTCTCCGGGACCCCACTGAAAGTTGTGAATACCATAAGCAACTATGAGCGCGCCCGATACGCGCCAAAGGCCAAAAAGCTCATTCCATATAGCTTCCCCGTCTCCCGATGTGGTGTCATCTAACTCTTTCCGATGAACATGATCAACGGTTAAACGGAACCGTGGACGTGCAATCAGAAAAAGATCATCTTCGTGTATCATCTTGAGATTAGGCCGCATTTCGGACGTAGCATTACCGTCCGAAAGCCCAAGAATATCGTTATCACGGTTGAGATGGCGCGTCTCCAAACTGTTCAAACTGAGGCCATTGACCCACTCAAACGAACGAATGACTTCAAGATCGCGTCCAGCGGAAAAACCCCTAGGGGTCCCCAGAGTGGAAACGGCAAGGAGAGAGACGGCAAAGACAGCACGTCCGATGTTCATATCAATAGACAACCTTTGCAAAAAATAGAACCTAATCCATCCACTTTATTATAGAAGGTTTTGGTAGAAATATAAATAGTTTAGGAGATAATCATTAATATGAGAAGTATGCCGCCGATCGCCGCTAGCGTGCGTTTTTCGCTCTTGATAGCAATTTTTATATCTGGAGGCCATTCAAGTTCAAGGGCGTCAAATGCTACTTGCTTCTTGGGGACCCAGGCGGGGACATTCTTGCAGTAAGCCTCATACCTCTCAGTAAATGTTTCAAAGAGGAAGTGTTCTTCGTACTTCACAATAGGACCATATTGGATGATGAAGCCCAAAAAAGTGAGCAGGACGAACCATAAAACGCCGCCATACGACGCAATTCCAAGAGAGATGAAAAAGTTTCCACAATAGATTGGATTACGAATGTATGCAAAGGGACCACTCGTAATTAGTTCGCCGCCGGTGCGGTCTTTTCGTGTACGGGAAATCGCGCCGATAAATCCGACCGAATAAAGTCTGAGTCCCTCACCTAAAATGATTAGGAGGATTCCGATGGTGGCCGAAACGACAGTTGGTTTTGCTACAAAAAGAAGAATTAAGATCAACGGGATTGGAGTGTAATCTCGGTACTTAAAGAATGTTTTTCCGATGTGCACCAGAGAATCTTCGCCGTGATTTCTGCTCAATTGGCTCAACAAAACACCCCTTAAAAAAAACCAAATAAAACGCGTTGCGTAGGCATGAACACTTACCGCATTTGCATCCAATTTGGAAGGGTTCCATTGAAAAGTTAACAAAAACAGATAGTTTTGTCAAGACTATCATAGTGTTTGCAGTTTTTAAAAAGTGTGCAATTCCTGGTCACGCTCCTTTTTTAAAAAAAAGTTCTAAAGATTTTTTTCAAGTCTCCGAAACTGTATGTAGCGATAGATTTTCACGTTAGAAATGTTATTTCATCCTTGGAGTGGGATTGAATGCGTAAGAGCTTCTCAACTGACTATGAAACTTATGCTGAAATTATGGGAGAACTTCTCCAGCCAATTTCTTCCCAAGGTCTTGACCCCAACACGCTTAAAAGACTTTATGAAAGCAAGCTGGTATATCTTGAAAATCTGCGCGTAAAATGCTTCTGGGAGCTGAACTCAAAACAGAAAACATTTTTCACAATGAACGACTACAACCTAATTATGAAAGCGATTCAGGAGACTAGAAGGCATCTGAGAGACCTGATTCTCATAGTAATCA
>CAILAO010000245.1 GCA_903832105.1 uncultured Pseudomonadota bacterium
AACATAAATAGCGGGGGCATGAAGTGGTTTCATTAATTCAAAAAAAGCTGCCCTGCGCGCTGTGACAGCAGTTTCAATATCGCGGCGCCGAGAAATCCAATCCTGTTCTTGCGCGGGATCGATGAATTCGCGCCAAATGGTTTCGTCTCTTCGAACGGAAGAGGTTTTCGAAATAACAAGGATTGCGGAAGGCCCTTTTGCGTCGATCGTTGCCAAGATGTTTAGAAGATTTGTTTGAGCTTTAAGGAGCCCTTGGTTGCAATCGGCCTCAAAAATAACCGCGATACGATTTGTCAAGTCGACCCCCCCAAGCGAAGATGTGCTAGTATCGAGGCATGGGAGTCGTACGATAGAGTTGAGGAGTTCTGAGTTTACCGATGCCGAGGTGATGAACGGCAGAAAATCCTCACCAATGACAAAAGATTTTTCTCCAACTTTGAGGACCGTGCGAGATGAGTCAAGCTTTGGATTATAAAAAGAAAACTCATGTTCATAGGTAGCAAGAAACGGGGCGAAGGGTGTGAGTTTAGAAATCTTTGTGATCTCTTGAAGAAGCTGCTTCTTTGCGAGGTCCGCACCGTTTGTGCCAGTTCTTCGCCCTTCAAGCGAAGCGCTAGAGAAGGCTTTGACAAACTCCTGTGTATCAAAGGTGGCGTAAGATATCTTTCCGCAGCAAAGAAAAGACGCGAAAACAGCCAAAACGAGGCTTTTTTTCCGAGAAATAATGTTTTGCACTGGACGACCCCTCCGAGCCGTGGTTTAACAAAATTCGATGCGAAGAGATACCGGTTTTTTTGAGTAAAAAATATGAGCGATTTCAGTCGAATAGGGCGCATTATAGCTGTTGTGGCAGGAGTTGTTTTTTTGGGGCTCCTCCTGTGGATCTTTGGCCGTGCCGCTTTGACCGATCAAAGTGGAGGCGGCGTCATTTCCGTCAATAGACCTGCGAGGTCTTTTAGTCTCAAGCAAGTCTATGGAACACAGGTGACTCAGGAGAAGCATGTTTCTATCGAGGCTCTCAAGGGAAAGAAGGTGATTTTAAACTTCTGGGCGATATGGTGTGAAACTTGCCGCGAAGAAGCTAAGGTACTAGAGGCTTTTTGGCGAGGGCATAAAAATAGTAATATCATCGTGATTGGTATTGCGATCGATAGTCGCGAGGAAGATGTTGCTCGCTTTGCAGCTTATTATGGCAAAACATATCCCCTCCTCCTCGATCAGACAGGGCGAGTCGGGGTTGATTATGGAATTACGGGTGTCCCCGAAACATTTTATATCAACGAAAAGGGAATCCTTGTTTCAAAATATGTAGGGTCAGTAAGTCAAGAAGTGTTAGATGGGATGATTGAAGGGAAAAGTGAGTCAGCTAAATAAACCACTAGTACCCCGTCAAGATTGAAGTTGTGGGTTGAGAATCAGGCGGTCCGGTTCAGTAATCCGTGATCCGGCCCGGGGAGCAGGGGACCGGAGACCGGCATATCAAGAACGATCACAAAAAATAACAAGAAGAATTTTTTTGCTTGCTTCCAAGATGTTTTTGCTTTTAGTCGTCGGCGAATTCATTTTGGAGGTATTTTATGCTTTGCAATTTTAGAATTTATTTGGTTGCTGTTCGTTTTTATCAGCTATGCAAGAGGATTTATCTTCCCACT